>JAFAOW010000004.1 GCA_019247455.1 Acidobacteriota bacterium
CTACGCCATAGGGCGGCTGGTGGAAGAGGTTTCCAAGAGCCCCTATTGGAAGGACACCGCGATCTTTATCCTGGAGGACGATGCCCAGGACGGGCCCGATCATGTGGACGCCCACCGGTCGCCGGCCTTTGTGATATCAGCTTACAACCGGCCCGGGGTATTGATGCACGATTTCCATAACACGGTGAGCCTGATCCGGACCCTGGAGCTCTGCATTGGGCTGCTGCCGATGAACTTCCTGGATTCGAACGCCGTCCCGATCGATATTTTTACTTCGAATCCGGACTTGCGGCCCTTTGAGGCGCAGATGCCGATGGTCGCGCTCGATAACCTTTACCCGCCTGAAAAGCCGAGTGCTGCGATGGCCTATTTCATGAACCTGACCGCCAAGCAGGACTTCAGCCACGCGGACATGGCAGATCCGCAGGAGTTGAATGAGATCATCTGGTTTTCTGTAAGGGGCAATTCCACGCCGCCAGGGATCGCGCGAGATCCCGTTTACGATCTGATGCGGAGCGGGATCAAAGAAGAGGAAAAAGAAGAACAGAATAAGCGGTCAGGAGACGAATAGCCGCAGTACCAGAGACTGCAGCAATCCGATCAGAATAAGTACGATCATCGCGGACAGATCGAACATTCCGACCGGGGGTATGAGCCTTCGCACGGGTATCAGGATCGGGTCAGTCACTCTCTGAACAAAACCAAGAAATGTCCTTTGCGTAAACACGAACCACGACGCGATAAACCGGATAAAGATAAACAGAACGAGTACGCTCAGCAGCCCGTAAAGGACGAACCCGATAAATATCTTCGGGCTGCCCATGATCACACCCGCGGTCAGGCCATCGATGACATAGAACGTATTACCCACGATCTGCATTGCAAAGTAGGTGATCACCAGGGCGATAAAGAGCGTCAGCAGAGGCGCCGGGCGAGTATTCACGCCATACGACGCCAAGAAGCGTGCAGCGGGATAAACCCATTTCTCCGTCGCCTTTCTGACCTTGAACCCAAAACGGCCAACCTTGCCGAAAGGGTTGGGGTCGGAATAGTTAAAGATCAATCGCAGAAGCATCATGCCGGCAAAGATGCCGAACACACCCCAGACGATCATGAAGATGATCGGATATACCCTCGATGAGAGAAACATTTCCATCTATTCGTTGTGCTCCCGCGCGCCGAAGATGGCCGTGCCGATACGCACCATCGTCGAGCCCTCTTCGATAGCCACCTCAAAGTCGTGGCTCATTCCCATCGATAGTTCCCCTCCCGGAATGACCTCGTCGCGGACCGCTCGCAGCTGTCTGAAGTAGCCCCGCGTCGCTTCAGGATCGTCAAAGAACGGCGGCAGGACCATTAAGCCATCGAAGCTAAGCCGTTCGCAGCCTTTCAGAAATTCCACGAGCTTTGCGAGATCGGCGGCAGCGATCCCTGATTTTGTATCTTCACCAGCAAGATCCACCTGAACAAGAACGCTAAGATTGTCGCGCCCTTCTTCCTCACAAATGCGCTCGAGCCGCTCAGCGAGTTCGAGAGAGTCGACGGATTGAATGACGTCAAAAAGATGTACAGCCTTTCGAGCTTTGTTCGATTGAAGGTGGCCGATCAGGTGCCATTCAGCAGCGTCTCGGCCAAGCTCGGTGATCTTCCTCTCGGCCTCCTGTACTTTATTCTCGCCAAAGACCGTCAGCCCAGCATCGATCGCTTCCCGCACGACCGCGACGGGATGGGTCTTGCTGACGGCAACAAGTTTAATATCGGACGCGTCGCGATCGGCACGATCGGCGGCGATCTGTATTCGTTCCTTTACCGCCTTAAGGTTCTCGGTGATCACACTTAGAAAATAGCAAACTCTTCTTAATAAGTGAGAAGTGAAAAGTGAAAGGCGGGAAGTTACTTTTCGTCGCGTGGTTGAACCATGCGCGAACTCCCTTTCTTGAATTACTGTGGTCGAATTAGTATCCTCGATAATTCACGCGGACGTGGCGGAACTGGTAGACGCGCAGGTCTCAGAAGCCTGTCGGGGAGACCCGGTGGAAGTTCGATTCTTCTCGTCCGCACCACTTACCTCGGGCGATTCACCTGGACCGGCCCATCCCGGAGGATCCACCAGAGTTTTTCAAGCCGATCTTCCGGCAGACTCGCGAAAGATCTCAGCGAGAATTCCCTTTCTAACGGGATCAACACGGTGCGATCCAGACCCCTCCTAATTAACCCTCGCAATTCGCACCAGCCGCTCAACTCGACGAAACTAACGACTTCTCGTTAACTACCGACCCCTCGTTACCGCCCGGGCGGGCTCATCCTTTGTTTTCAAGAACTTAGCTCTGGCACGCGTCTCGCAC
>JAFAOW010000015.1 GCA_019247455.1 Acidobacteriota bacterium
AGGTGTGCGACCGCATCGGCCGAACGAAAACTCTGCCGCTGACGATGCTGCTTTATTCGCTTGGAACCGCCGCATGCGCGTTCGCGCCGAATATCTGGGTGCTGCTCTTATTCCGTGTCATCTCGTCCTTGGGCATCGGCGGTGAGTGGGCGGCCGGAGCGTCGATGGTCGCCGAGGTAGTTCCCGAGAACCGCCGTGTGGAAGCCGGCGCGCTGCTCTACACCGCATCGCCGCTTGGACTGTTCTTGGCGACATTTGTGACCTATCAGGTGACGGGCGTGTATTTTTCAGATCCCACCACCTCCTGGAGATATGTATTTCTCTTCGGGCTCTTACCCGCGGCTGTAGCGTTTGTGGTCCGTCTCTTCATCAAGGAGCCGGACCGATGGAAGAGTCTTAAAGAGGGCGAAGTCAAGCTGCATCCCAAGATCCGCGAGCTCTTCCAGCCCAAATATCGCGCCCTGACCATCAGCGGCCTCTGTATGGCGATGACGGCGTTGATCACGTGGTGGAGCTGCAACGCTTTCATATCGGTCGTCGCTAAAGGCCTGGCCGCGAAAGCCGCCGCCTCACAAGGACTCGATGCTGCAGCGGCGACAGCTTTGGGAAATCAGTGGCTGCGCGATGCGACCAATATCTTTAATCTTGGCGGTCTGATCGCAACTGTTTTGACGATACCCGCCGCGAAGCTGCTTGGTCGAAAGAAGATGTTCTTCATTTATTTTCTCGGCTCAGCCGTTGCTTTATTCGCGGCATTTGGCTTGGATATGGACCCTCGCACGCGACTTTACATGTACTTCCCGATAGGACTGACAACTTATGGGATCTTCGGCGCGTTCACATTCTACTTGCCGGAGTTATTCCCGACCCGCCTGCGCGGAACTGGCTCGGGCTTCACGTATAACATCGGTCGATTGGTCGCCGCGTTCGGTCCTTTTCTTGTCGGAAGCATTGCCGCAAGCGGCGCGAACGCGCTCGACAGTGCCATTAGAGTGCTCTTTTGGGTGGGGGCTATTCCGGTGTTGGGTTTGCTTACGCTGCCTTTGGTAATCGAGACTCGGGGAAGAGAGCTGGAAGATTAGTCTCTCGGGATCGGAACTTCATCCAACGTGCGAGTGGTATTTTCAGTAACACTCGCGGGCCTCTCGCGGGCTTCATTAAGGCGAGCGGTATGGGTCCGGCTAAAGGGAGCCGGCGGCAGATAGGCGTCTCGCCCCTCACCCCCCTTAATGCGAATGTCTCCGGAATTTTTCCACGTGTGTCCCACAAGGATTGAGAACATCGCGAGCACCGCGATCACGAAGGTGATCATGATAAAGACCATCGCGACGGGATTGACGTCACGCGCGAGCAGCTCGCGAAGTATCGGATAAAAAGAGATCAGCCCGACGATCCCGATAAAGATCGCACCGACGCCCATCAACCCGGAGGATGAATTCCGCACTATCAGCGAATGACGTTCATTCCTCGCGCCGCAATTCTTGCAATAGTTGAGGTCGGCGGCCATCGATGAGCCGCAATGCTGGCAGAACATCGTTTGTTACTGGATGACCTTGGGGTGGATCTTTTCCTCGAGCCAGTTGGTCAGGCCTTCGATCGGTGCAATGTGAACCGGCCGGCCCTTCCAAGCCTTCCACGCGAAGACAAGGAGGGTGATCGTCGCCGCAACCTGGAACGCAAGATTGCCCGCCCGCGCGACGCCCGTGACATTTCCGATCACGCTGAGAAAGGTGCTGATGACCAGTATTCCGAGATGCGCAGCAACACCCTGAGCCGCGTGAAACCGCGCCTTTGTCTCGCTCTGAGGTAGGAAGAACAGCAGCAAAATTCCGGCGACAAGCCCGATAAACCACGGGATGTACGGGATGGCCGTGACGATATTCTCGCCCAACCCTATCTTCTCGACCTTGCGGTCGATCGGCTGATACAGCGGCACGAAACCGCCCGGGGTATAGGGCCCGGGAATGTATTGACCGGAATACGGCGACTGGTAACCGAGCTGGTCCGCCTGATCGAAACGGCGGGTCCGCTCCTCCGTAGGCGCCGTATGAGCGGTTGGCGGAAAATGCTGGGTATTCGAGCCCGAATGCTCAAGGATAGCCGTAGCCGACCGTGCCTCGGCCTCGGCCTTGATCTTATCCGGATACTCGGAATCGAGCGGATTTGTGTCGTACTTTGACGGCATTACAGCTAGATTTTACGTCACTTCTAGGTCGAATGTTCGCAAAAACGGCTATGCCCGTGAAATACGCGAAAATACGCGAAAGGAATCACTGTCCTTCTCATTTAGTGTATTGAGCGTGTTTCGCGGGTAAATGTTTTGATCCCTAATTCCTTCAACTGCGCCTCATCCACCTCGCCCGGCGAGTCCATCATCAGGTCCTGTGCTGACGCAGTCTTTGGAAACGCTATCAGGTCCCGAATGTTGTCGTTATGGAGGAGTGCCATGAGCGTTCGCTCGATGCCGGCGGCAAAGCCTCCGTGGGGCGGCGTGCCGTATTCGAGAGCCTCAAGGAAAAATCCGAAACGCTCTCTCGCTTTCTCTTGGGTCAAGCCGATGGCCTTGAAATTCAGGGCCTGCACGTCCCGCTGATGGATACGGATAGAGCCGCCCGCGACCTCGATGCCGTTGATGACGGCGTCGTAGGCCTTGGCCCGGACGCCGCCGAGCAATTCGCGTTTGTCGCCCTCGACCGCCTCGCGAAATTGCTCGAGATCTTCATCCATCGGCGCGGTAAAAGGATGATGCGCCGCGTCGTAATGGTCCTCGGCGTCGTTGTACTCGAAGAGCGGAAATTCGGTCACGATAAGCGGTTTGTAAACGTTCTCGGGGATCAAATTCTCGCGCTTTGCGACCTCAAGACGCAGTGCACCGAGCGAAGCGGCGACCACACTTTTTCGTCCGGCGACGATGAGCACCGCGTCACCCTTTTCTGCCGCCGCAGTCGCGGCAAGCTGGGCGATCTTTTCCTCGCCGAGAACCTTAAGCAGTGAGGAGGTCGTCTCGTCGCCCAGTTTTATCCACGCTAGCGCGCCCGCACCATAGCGTTTTACAAATTCCTGCAGTTCGTCCGTTTGCTTACGCGAATAATCCGCACGTCCTTTGACGACAATGCACTTGATCGTGCCGTTCGCTTTCAACGCTTCGGCGAACGGCCCGAAATCCGTGTCGGCGAGATCGCCGCTCAGATCGATCAGCTCCATCTCGAAGCGCAAGTCCGGCTTGTCCGACCCATATCGACGGATCGCCTCAGCGTGGGTCATTCGCGGCCATGCTTCGGGCAGCTCGATATCGAATTTCTTATAGACATGATTGAACGTCCCCTGCATCAGCCGGTACACTTGCTCCCGGTTAGTGAACGACATCTCAACGTCAAGCTGCGTGAACTCCGGCTGGCGGTCCGCTCTAAGGTCCTCGTCGCGAAAGCAGCGGGCGATCTGGTAATACTTGTCGAAGCCCGCGATCATCGTCAGCTGCTTCAAGATCTGCGGGCTCTGTGGTAACGCAAAGAATTTACCAGCGTGGATGCGTGAGGGGACGATGAAATCGCGGGCGCCCTCAGGTGTCGATTTCAGCAATATCGGCGTCTCGATCTCGGTAAAACCTGCACCGTCCATATACTCGCGGATCGCCGTGACCACTTTGGCCCGGGTGCGGATGTTGTTCTGCATCTCCGCCCGGCGCAGGTCCAGATAGCGGTACTTCAGACGCGCAGATTCATCAGCGAGGTTTTCGTTGCCGGCGACCTCGAGCTGGAATGGGGGCACCTTCGCTTCGTTCAGGATGAGGATCTCGTCCGCATGGACCTCAATATCGCCTGTCGCTAGCTTCGGATTGTGCGTGCCTTCGCGTTCGACGGTTTTACCTTTCACGGCGATCACGAATTCGCCCCGCAGGCCCTTCGCCTTAGCGTGGGCGCCGCTCGTATCTGCTTCATTCAACACTACTTGCGTGATGCCGTCGCGATCGCGGAGGTCGATAAAGGTCAGCGGACCAAAATCACGCTTCTTCGCCACCCAGCCCATCAGGACGACCTTTTGGCCGACATCCCCTATACGCAGCTCACCGCAAGTGTGCGTACGCTCTAATTCTCCAAGTGTATCCAGCATAAAAATAAAAACGCCTTTCGCGTTTTAGACAACGAAAGGCGAGACGCGAATCTTGTTAGCGCCTGCCTCACATATTATTGTCGTCAACTCGCAAAATAGCGTTCATCACGAAAAGTAAAACCGAGCAAAATAATATAGTATCGGTGCGCCGAATAGCAAACTATCGAGCCTGTCGAGGAACCCGCCGTGCCCCGGGAGGATCGAAGCGGCGTCTTTTGCGCCGGCTCCGCGTTTCATCGCGCTCTCGGCAAGGTCGCCAAGGACCCCGACCGTTGCGAGCACCAAGGCAAGAGGTATCGCCCATTGAAATGGCAGTTCCTTGAAGAATGTTGCGGTCACGATCGCCGCTCCGCCTGCCGCGAAGAGCAACCCGCCTATAAGGCCCTCGACCGTCTTGCCCGGCGATATCGCAGGCGCGAGTTTATGTTTCCCCAAAGCGCGGCCCGCAAAATAGGCGCCGATGTCCGATGAAAAGATCACCGTAAAGAAATACCCGAGCAGCCGGGTCGAGAGTCCCGGATCAAAACCCATTCGTGTTGCTACGAGAAAGCCTCCCAAGTACGCGACGTAGAAGACCCCGAGCAAAGTTACGCCAATACCCGTGAGCATCTTCGAGAAATCCTTTGCAAAGCGGAATGTCTGAGTGATCAACAGGCAGATCAAAAATGCAGCGAGCGTTAAGAACAAAAGGTCGGGCGAACGCGACGGCGCGTCGAGCACGAATCCAACGAACAAGGCCGCCGACCAGATATATCCCATTCCAGCGTCGGCCTTAAGCTGGAGCTGCTTTGTTAACGAATAGAATTCAAAGAGTCCGGCGGATAACGCGACAGCCGCGATCCCCACGAATAGCCAAACACCCGGCTGCCACCAAAGCGGCAGAATGATCGATGCGATGATGACCGGCAGTGCGACGGCCGCTGTGACGATGCGAGTTTTCATTGGAGCTTGACGCCGCCGTATCTTCTATCCCGCTTTTGATAATCAATGATCGCTTCAAGTACCTGCTTTCTTCGAAAGTCAGGAAACAATGTCGGCGTGACATAGATCTCGCTGTATGCGATCTGCCACAGCAAAAAGTTTGAGATCCGAAATTCGCCGCTTGTACGTATGAGCAGATCGATCTGCGGCAGGCCGTGCGTATACAAGTTGTTATCTATCGATTCTTCAGTGATCTCGCCGGAAGCGGCCGCAAGCCGCGCAGCGCGCACGATCTCGGCACGCGAACCGTAATTAAGCGCGACGTTCATCACCATGCCCGTATTGACACTCGTACGGTCGCGGGCAAATTGGAGTTCCTTTTGGACGTCCGGTGAAAGTGCGTTCGTATCACCGATCGTTTGAAACCGGATGTTATTCTTCGAGACCTCATCGATCTCCTTGCGAATGACGCGTTTGAGCATTGTCATTAGGCCGGCGATCTCCGACTTTGGGCGTTTCCAATTCTCGGTCGAGAAGGCGTAAAGCGTAACCGCCTTAACGCCAAGTCTTGCGCAAGTGTCGATGATAGCCTTTACGGATCCCGAGCCCTCGCGATGGCCGAATAAGCGGGGCTTGCCGCGAAGCTTCGCCCACCGGCCGTTGCCGTCCATGATCACGGCGATGTGCGCGGGGACACGTGCGGGATCGATAACCGCGAGCAGACGCCCCTCGGCGGAATTCGACTTTACGATCCCTTGAAAACTTTCGAGCATTTTTCGCTTAAACCATTCTTTCAGAAACACTTACAATAGCATCTCGATTGATTGGCCCATAGATATGAGGATAGATCTCGCTTGCCGTCGAGGGCTCGTTGATCACACGCGACATCAATGAATCTGTCTCGATCTCGAGAATGATCACCTTCTCCTGATCTGAGTAATAGCGGTCGATCACTCCGTCGAGCTGGCTTTTGAGGCTGCAGTGTATAAACCCCTCGCTCTCAAGTGTAGGATGCCGATAAAGTTCGGTGTCAAAGGCTGCCCATACCTCTGGCAGGACGATGTGATAGATCAACATGTACTACTCATAATCGACGCGATAAAGCGTCAGCCCACCGGCAAAGGCAGTTTTTCCCGCGAGTGAACGATCGCCTGTGACGATGGCAGTCTGAATTGTATCACTGTGCTTTTCGCCGCGGCCGACCTCGAGCATGGTGCCGACGATCGAGCGGACCATATAGCGGAGGAACCCGGTCGCAGCTATTCGAAACTCGACTAGCGACCCCTGCGCCCGCTCGTCCCAGTGAGAGCTGACGGCGAAGTCCGTGATGCTTCGCACCCGCGTCTCGCCGTCTGCCCGCGCGGATGAAAATGCGGTCCAGTCATGTTCTCCCAAAAAGAGCCTGGCGGCTTCGTTCATCTTCGCAACATCCAGCGGCTTATGCTCATGATGTGCGAACCTGCGCCAAAATGGCGACATTACAGGCGCGTTGATAACCCGGTATATGTACGTCTTATTTTTTGCTGAGAAGCGCGCATGAAATTCATCGGGCACCCTTTCGCATTTCAGGACGCGGATGTCCCTCCAGAGATTCCCGTTTATCGCATTCTTCAATTGATCCGGGGCGAATTTGCCCTCGGGCAAATGCACATTTGCGACCTGGCCCTCCGCGTGCACGCCCGCGTCCGTACGGCCAGAGCCGCTTACATGCACGTCTTGGTCAACCAACATTCCGATCACGCGCTCGAGTTCTCCCTGGATAGTGCGGTCATTTTCCTGCACTTGCCAGCCGTGGAAGTCCGTGCCGTCGTATTGGATGAGTAAGCGGTAATTCACTCGCCGGTTACCGTCCCCATTTCAGCTTGTCGCGGAGCACGTCGAAGTAGTTTCGATTTGCGGGCTGGATCAGATTGAAAGTCGTGGAGCTCTTGCGGATCTTGATGCGGTCGTCGACCTCTAGCGGATATCCCGTCTGCCCATCTAGGCTCAAGACCACACCCTCGCTGCCGCTGCGAAGAATGATCTCTATCTCTGCATTATCCGGAACCACGATCGGCCGGTTTGTCAGTGTGAAGGGGCAGATCGGCGTCATCACCACGGCGTTCATGGACGGAAAAATGATGGGGCCGCCCGCCGAGAGATTGTAAGCAGTAGAGCCGGTCGGAGTAGCAACGATCAAGCCGTCGGCACGGAACGAATTCACAAAAAGGCCATCGAGACTGACCTCTATCTCGATGATCCTCGCAAGCGCGGCTTTATTGATAACGACGTCGTTCAATACACGCCCGGTGGCGAGACATTCCGATGATCGCCAGAGTTCGGCCTTGAGCATGACGCGGCGATCTATAGCGTACTCGCCGGCGAGGATCTGGTCGAGGGCCGTAAATACCTCTTCAATGCGAAAGTCGGTC
>JAFAOW010000039.1 GCA_019247455.1 Acidobacteriota bacterium
CCGGTCTGCATCGCAGACGGTATCTGGAACGTCTTGCCCTCGCGAATCAAATTCGAGATGGCGGGCGTTACGATGAGCACTTCGAGTGCAGCGACGCGGCCGCCGCCTTTTTTCGGGAGCAAGGTCTGCGCGATCACACCCTTTAGGGACTCAGACAACATCACGCGGATCTGCTGCTGCCGGTCGGCAGGGAATTGATCGATAATGCGATCGACGGTCGATGGGGCCGTCGTCGTGTGCAGCGTGCCGAAGACGAGGTGGCCGGTCTCAGCTGTTTCGATCGCGATGGATATGGTCTCGAGATCGCGCATTTCGCCGACGAGAACGATATCGGGATCTTCGCGAAGCGCCGCGCGAAGAGCATCCTTGAATGAATCCGTGTGGTTATGAACCTCTCGCTGGTTGACGAGGCATTTCTGGTTGTCGTGGACGAACTCGATCGGGTCCTCGATCGTGATGATGTGGTCCTCCCGATTCTTGTTGATCGAGTCGACCATCGCGCAAAGCGTCGTTGATTTACCGGAGCCCGTGGGGCCGGTCACGACGACGAGTCCTTTCGACAGGGCACAGAGGTCCATGATCGCCTTGGAGAGTCCAAGCTGCTCGGCGGTGAGTATCTTTGACGGGATGATGCGAAACACCGCTCCCATCCCCTTGCGGTCAGCAAAGATGTTGCAGCGGAAACGCGCCATTCCGCGGATCTCGTACGCGAAATCTGTGTCGCTGCGCTTTGCGAATTCCTCCTGATTGCGGGCCGGCATGATCGAGGTCAGCAGTTCCCGCATCGAATCGGGATCGAGCACCTCCTGACCGCTCTCAAGCGGCTGCATCTTGCCGTCCTTTCGGATCATCGGCGGCATCGATACCGACAGGTGAAGGTCCGAGGCGCCTGCCTCGGCCATCTTGTGAAAGAGCGAGTCCATTCTGGCCGCCAAAGCCGAATTGGGCGCGGCCGGCACAAAGGCTGCTTCTGCGGGGGGCGGCGGAGCGTATGAGACCGGAGGCGGGGCCGGATGATAAGCGGGTGCAGGGTCGTTTTGCATATTGTTGAGGGGCTGCGCGGAGGGGGCGGCGGCCGGAGGCGGTGTGTAGGACTGTGGTTCGAATTCGGCGGCTGGCGTCGGCGTATCGAAGGACGAGGTGGGCGGAGGGACGTACTCATCCGAAATGAAATCGTCCTTGCGGCGAAGCGGTATATCAGCTGCCGTGTCCGAGAAGACGGTTTGATATTGTGGATCGTTGACCGAGACTATGTCGATCTCAGGGCCGGAGGATGAGGGAATGTACTCGGCCGCCGGGCTTGGGCCCTCGACAAGCAGCTCATCGAGCAGAGATAGGGGCGCGGGGTCATCGATATTCAGCTCAAAGTTCGATGACGAGCTCTCGAGATCGTACGAGATCTGGTCGTAGCTTGGGACCGGAGGTTCACCGGCAGGGACATGGTCAATGAATTCCGGTTCGAATGATGGCGTCTGCACGACAGGCTCGGGGGCGGAAGGCGGTGCAGCGGCGGGCTCCGATGCCGTGTATGCCGGGGCAACCTCAGGCAGCGGCCTCGGAAGGTTAAATGACCGGCCCGAGTCGCTCAGGTCCGGCCGGATCGTTACGTTAAACCCTGCGGGCGATTTCTGGATCGTGAACACGAAATTCCCCGAGCTGTGCGAGTGAATGAACTCCACCTCGGAATTGTGCGGCAGCCGCGCCTTTGCGTCCGCCGGGATTAGCGGAAAGACCATCGCGCTTATGTGGGTGCCCATGAGCGGCGTCTGCGCGAGGTCCGTCGAGCCGCTTTCGCCCACGACGTAGGGGTTCTTGTTAGGCTCGAGCCGCAGTTCCTCGGAGCACGAGGAGAGAAGGCGCTGTAGATATTCGGTGAGCTTATCCATAAAACGGAGTTCGGTTTTCGCGGGAACAAGTGCGGAGCGCAAATGGCGCGGCCGGGGAACTGGCCGTAGCCCAGGCCTCTTTCAAGGCCCACGGAGCATACTAACACAGTTGAACAACGTTTGTCATTCATTTCTTGTTTGTAAGGATGATCGCGCTTTTGTCCCAGATCTAGCAAAATCCGCGCAAAAGCTCGATCCTTGTCCCATTGTCCCAGGCTGTCCCAAAAGCCCCGTGGGGCAGGGAAGTGCCTGACAACGCAGGGGTTATGGCGACGAAGAGGCCGAAATTGCGGTTTTTAGAAAAAAATCGTCTCACGCGTCTCACGGTCGTCTCACGGTGGTCTCACGAGCGGGTGAGACGGGTTAAGCCGTTGTATTGCAACGGGTTGCGAGCGTGAAGAGGACCGATTTCGCCGATTTTTTGAAAACAAACTCTTTCAAAAGCGAAAAAGCGTTGTCGCCAGTTGCTCCCGCTCGCAAAGCCTCGGGGAGCCTGGCTCCGATAGCAGCGAGCGAACGCCAACCACGCCCTGCTCCAACCACCCCGTCAGTCCCGAAAATCGGGGCTGCCACCCCTCCTCAGGCAAGG
>JAFAOW010000037.1 GCA_019247455.1 Acidobacteriota bacterium
AACCGTGACCCGACCAATTTGCAATATAGGGCCCTGGCTGTCCCGCCTGACCAGTCGGCCCGTAACTGAGCGCCGCCAGCGTCGCGGATAAGCCCTGATTGCTGGCCCCCCTGTCGATCAGCACCGCATTCGACATATTGGAGACTTGGTTTCGCAAGTTCAGGCTATCTGTCTGAAAGTCGTCTCCCGGATTAAGCGGCTGATCATAAACAAACACTCCTCCGCGGCTCAAGTTCGCAAGGCCTTCAAAGTGGACAGTCTTGTTGTAGATCGTGGTGATATCAGAGGCTCGGCGTACCGGTATGCGGCCGACCGCCATTTCTGCAAGACCGTCGCCGTCGAAATCAGCGAGAGCCTCGTCCGAAGCCATTCTTGAATACACGCCCGTTACCACCTTTGTTGGAATATAGTCCGTAAATCCCCACCCAAGATAGTTTTTCGGATCATAGCTGGCATCACCCAGAAGCATTACGTAGCGCGGCTTGATCGACCAATTCGCCTTTGCATAGCTAAGGAACTGCTTGATGGCGTCGGAGCTCAGCGTTCCATAGCTAAATTCGTCCATGATGTCGGCGACGTCTACGACCTTTACGGTATATCCCTGGGACCGGCGATAATTTGCCCACGTGTTGGCGGCGGCGGCGAATCCCGGTAGAGAGGCCGTGATGATCAGCATGTCGGCCGCGTTAGTGGAATCTGTGCTGGATGTGAGTGTCGAAGGCGCGTTGGCTGTGACTTCAGGGGACCGCAGAACATAGGTCTCGTCAAATGCGTACAGCGATGAAGCACGAAACGCAGGCACGTCAAAGGAGATCGAGCCGTTGACCGTCGTGAACGTCAGATTTGGTATCTGTTGTGGGGCCCCGTCAAACGTGGTGTCCAAAACCCGAATGTTGTTCGTCGCAAGAGTGGCGCCGCCGGTCGGAGTTGAAAGCGTGGCGGTAAATGTCTCTGGACTCTCATTAAGATTATCTTTGCAGAGCTGCACATCCACATTTGCGCTGGATGAGCCGTCTGGAATTGTTACCGTAGATGAAGCCGGAAAGACATAGTCAACATTTGGATTATTGCAGCTGGTCCCGCCCGTCGCGCTGCCGTTCGCGAGGGTCACGTTCACACCGACCGACCCAGTGTTGCCGAAAACGCGGTAAATTGTAAGCCGAGCAACGTTCGCTGCCCCAGAACTGTCAACCTCGCCGTAAGTGTAAGTTGGCGATCCCAGTCGAAGAGCACCGGGGCCCGGGCCTGAAGACACGGCCGTAGGAATATTATTGGGAAGCTGCTGGCCATCCATGATGGTGACGGTCGAAACAATGGGTGAGCTAAAAGGCCCAACCGTCGACCGCCTTCCTTGTTGCGTACTAAAAACAAGGCGATTCTGTTCCGGCTGGAACTTTCTAGCAAAATTGACCGAGATCGTATCTACAAAGGAAAAGTCACCTTGCGACGCGCCGAGAAGTCCCAAACGATTTCCCGGCCCCTCTAACAAGTATGATGTTGGGACAGAAAACGTAGCCTGGTAAGGACTCGATCCACTGCCGGTCATAGTCCCAAGCGTATGCCCATTCACGCTCACGTTGACCGAGTGTGGGACCTCCGTAAAGCCATTCAATTTTACAGTCAGCGAAGCCGCGGCCGCCGAACCGTCGATCCCGGTCAGGCTGAAGGGAACAGAGGTTGGAACACTCGTAGCCGAAGCGTTGTTTATTAATGCCCCATACCAATCCTCAGCGTTGCCATTGAAGATCGTATCGACGTGATTCACGCGATCTCGCATTTCGGTATTGACACGCATGCTCCCCGCGATGACATTTCCAGCGATCGTCCGCGCCGGACGTTGGCCGATGCGTTTTCCGCCGGATGAACCGGCGATCAAATAGTATTCATGCGTCTCGCTTTCGGGTGTATCCACCGGCCGTCCATAGAATTCAATATAAGAATTCGACGGTCCGACAGTGATGCCCTGCTCATTTCCATCGGCAAAAAGCTGCCAATTATTACTGTTGCTGCTAGTGTCGAATCCGGCAGATTGAAGCTCGGCTTTGGTCACCCGATAATAGCCTTCGCGCCTGACGGCTATCTTTACGCCTGGCTGTGACGCAACGAGCCTTTGGTTTGTTAAATTGGGAGTCGCCGTAGCAGCTAAGCCAGACGTCAGGTATTGCCGTTCCATCAGCGCCGATGAATCTCCATTGTCCTCTCCGAAACCCTGACCCATTAGCGCTGAAGGCGAGGTCCGACCGACCTTCTGCGTAGTTACGACAGGAGAGTCCAGCTTCTCTCCGCTGGTGCTCAGGTTCTGTACTAGGTAGTTCGTTGAGGGTGTACCTTCCGGATCAAAAACCTGATACTGCTGGTCGTATACAGGTTCATTGCCCGCGAGACGCGCCGCTGAGCCGAGTATGATGCGGTCATTTACAAGCTCTCTTGACGACCCGCTCAAACGGAAAACGAGAAACCCAATGCTGCCGCTCTCTTCGCTCGTTCGCCACTTTATCAAAGCCCCAGTGCCATCGCTCTCCGCGGTGATAGAAGTGAACTTAACAATATCCCCGGTACCGGCGAATCCCTGCCGAGGATGTGTGGCCTGAGCATTTGCAGGCACGATGGCCGTAACGGTCAACACATACAGCAGAGCAGATCCCAAGGCTCTTCTCATTCTTTTTGACTCCGAATTAAAGCCGGGAGAGACGGCGCGCGAATAGTAGATGACTCGGACGAATTTACCACCTTACCCCGCTCTCTACAAGGTTTAGCCAATTAGTTGGCGCAGAACATAAGGCAGAATGCCGCCATTCTTATAGTATTCGAGCTCGATAGGAGTATCGATCCTGAGGGTCAGTAAGGCCTCCTGGTACGTACCATCAGCGCGGTAGATCTTCAGGGTAACGTCCTGACGCGGCCGCACATCGCCCTCGAGCCCCGTGATCCCGAAAACTTCAGTCCCGTCCAGGCTTAACGATTGGGCATTCTGACCGTCCTTGAACTGAAGCGGCAGTACTCCCATTCCAACAAGGTTCGAGCGATGTATACGCTCAAAAGATTCCGTGATCACCGCTTTGACGCCCATTAGGGCGGTCCCCTTCGCTGCCCAGTCGCGGGAACTGCCGGTACCATATTCCTTGCCTGCGACGATAATGAGCGGAACGCGCTCGATCTGATATTGCATAGCGGCGTCGTAGATACTCATCTCTTCGCCGTCAGGTTGATGTTTTGTGAATCCCCCCTCAGTCGGAGCGGCCATCATATTCTTGATGCGCACGTTCGCGAAGGTGCCGCGCAACATCACACGATCGTTGCCCCGGCGGGAACCGTAAGAATTAAAATCCGCAGGTGACACACCAAGTTCCTGCAGGTATCTGCCCGCCGGCGACGTGGCTTTGATCGCACCCGCCGGCGAGATATGGTCCGTGGTCACTGAATCGCCGAATATGGCTAGCGCCCTGGCGCCATTGATATTGCTGAAAGATCCGGTTTCCATCGAGAAATCTGCAAAAAAAGGCGGCTCCTGAATATAGGTTGAGCCGGTATCCCATTCATAGATCTCCCCGGTGCTCGACCTAATGTCATTCCATAAGGGGTTTTGTTCTGCGAACTCCGAATACAGCGTGCGATAGGTGTCCGGGTCAAAAGCCGTCTGAAGCAGCTCCTTCACTTCATCCAGCGATGCCCAAATGTCTTTAAGAAAAACGTCATTACCATCTCTGTCCTGGCCGATCGGATGAAGATAGACGTCTTTCACTACGGTTCCGGCGAGTGCAAACGCCACGACCAGCGGCGGCGACATTAGGAAGTTCGCTTTGATGTTCTGATGGACGCGTGCTTCAAAATTCCGATTTCCGGATAGCACGGAAGCGGCGATAATGTCATTTTCAACGATCTCCTCTTCGATCGCTGGATCGAGCGGGCCGGAATTCCCGATGCACGTCGTACAGCCGTAACCTACGAGCTCAAAGCCGATCTCATCCAGGTATTTTTGCAAACCCGTTTTTTCCAGGTAGCTCGTAACGACTCTGGAGCCGGGGGCCAGCGAGGTCTTAACATAGGGAGGTACTTTCATTCCCCGCTCGACCGCCTTTTTCGCCACGATACCCGCCGCGATCATGACCGCCGGATTTGAAGTGTTTGTACATGAAGTGATCGCCGCGATCATCACATCGCCATTCCCCACGTTCGTGGCGACTGCGGGGCATTCATCTGACGTGTACTCGACCCGACTGGGAGTAGGACGATTATTCATCATCTCGATCTCAGTCAGAACGTTCGTATTGTCTGGTGAAACCGTACTATGGATCGACTCCGGAGCACTCTTTGGACTCTGCTCGCCGCCGCCCGACGCGGTCTCCGTCACCAAGGTGCCCATCTCGACGGGAAATCGTTTCTCGAGATCTTCCGCCGCCTTTCCATATCCGCCATCACCGACGGATTTTGTAAATAGCTCGATGAATCGGTCATCGAGCTGCGCTAGGTCGATTCGGTCCTGCGGACGCCTCGGACCTGCAACGGCGGGCAAAACTGTGCCGAGGTCAAGCTCGAGCACAGTCGTGTAATCGATAGCCCCTTCTCCAGGCACCCCGAACATTTCCTGAGCGGTGTAATAATTCCGGATCGTCTCTACCTGCTTGTCGCTTCGGCCCGTGTTTGCAAAGTAATCCAGAGTCTTATTATCTATCGGGAAGAATCCCATCGTCGCGCCGTATTCCGGCGCCATATTGGCGATCGTCGCTCGGTCAGTTGCATTGAGGGCTGCGGTACCTTCGCCAAAGAACTCGACAAACTTACCCACAACATTCGCCTTTCGAAGCATCTCCGTGATCCTCAGCACCAGATCCGTTGCGGTGGCGCCCGGAGAAAGCTCACCTCTAAGATGAACTCCGATGACGTCCGGTGTCAGGAAGTATACTGGCTGTCCAAGCATGCCCGCCTCAGCCTCGATCCCGCCTACACCCCAACCGACGATGCCCACGCCGTTGATCATTGTTGTGTGCGAATCTGTTCCCACGAGCGTATCGGGAAAGTACACTCCATCCCTTGAAAACACGCCCTTTGCAAGGTATTCAAGATTTACCTGATGGACGATACCTATCCCGGGGGGAATAACGCTGAAACCGCTAAAGGCTTGAGTGCCCCACTTAAGGAATCGGTATCTTTGCTCGTTACGGCGAAACTCCATCTCCATGTTTCGCTGATAGGCCTCCTCACTACCCGAAAAATCGACTTGTACAGAATGGTCGATAACAAGGTCGACGGGAACCAGCGGTTCAATGATCCCCGGGTCCTTGCCCATCCGATTCACCGCCGCCCGCATGGCCGCAAGGTCAACGAGAAGGGGTACGCCCGTAAAGTCCTGTAAAATAACACGTGCGACCACGAACGGGATCTCCTCAGAACGCTCACCCTCTGCCTCCCAGGCTGCAAGAGCGCGGATATTTGCTTCACTGATCTTCTTACCGCCATCGAAATTTCGCAGTACGGATTCGAGAACGATCCGGATGGATACCGGGAGACGCGATATTTTGCCTAGGCCCGCTTTTTCCAGCTGCGGAAGTGAATAAAAGATGCCTTCAGCGCCGTCAGCGGTTCTGAATGTCTGCTGTGAATCGAATAGTTGATGTCCCATGAATTTTCCGAAAGTAGCCCAAACTATCAGTGTAAAAAGGAGCTAGAACAAAATCAAGAAACACTCAAAGCGCGCTTTTCGATCTGCCCAGAATACCTTACTATGCCGACCTATGCTGGCTCACATAAAGACGATTCTAAACGGGCAATATGGTGGCGGTCTGAAGATGCTCGAGAATTCGATAAACACCTGTCCCGATGAGATTTGGCTTCAAAACGCGGGAAGGACGCCCTATTGGCACAATGTGCTTCACACACTCTTCTTCACCGATCTTTATCTAGAAGGCAAGCTTGACGGCTTTGTTCCTCCTGAACCGATCGGAATGACGGAACTTGACCCATCAGGCGTAGTGCCCGACATACCGTATACAAAAAGCGAAATGCTTGCATATCTGGCTCACTGCCGGCAAAAGAGCGTCACCGCAATTGGCTCTCTCACGGCATCCAGCGTGGACGAGATGGTTGACTTTCCATGGGTCAAGAAAGACTACCTTGCCTTGATCTTTTACAACCTACGGCATATTCAACACCATGTTGGGCAGTTGAACCTTATTCTGCGTCAACGGCTCGATCATCACGCACCTTGGGTTGACGTTGACTAGCCAAAATCGCTGTTCTATACTTTCGATTCGTCAACGACGGCGCCTTCGTCTATCGGTTAGGACGCAAGATTCTCATTCTTGAAAGAGGGGTTCGATTCCCCTAGGCGCTACCAGTTCCCTTTCTACATCGCTCGGAGAAAAAATATGATCGTAACGACTGGAATGGAAGTTCAGGACCGCCAGATCGGACAGTATCTTGGCGTCGTTCGGGGCATCGTAGTGCGCGCAACGGGTATCGGGCGCGGGATCATCGGCGGCTTGAAATCGATCGCCGGCGGAAATATCGAAGAATTCGCTCACGTCTGCGAGCACGCCCGCATGGAGGCGTTCAACCGAATGGTCCAGCACGCTCACGAGATCGGGGCCGACGCCGTCATCGGGATGCGTTACGACGCGACTGAGTTCTCACAGGGGTCGACCGAGGTGCTGGCATACGGAACGGCCGTAAAGCTCAAATAGTGGGACGAAGTTCAGTTTGCCAAAATGGGCGGCCGGTCGGCTGCTCATTTTTGCTTTATGGATAGTTTGATCCAAACGTTCGACAGGCGTTTCGTGGAGATCGACTCCCGGGCTCGGGGGCTCCTATCGGCACTCAATGACGAGAATCTTTTTCAGCGGCCGAGAAAGCTCTCCAATTCTCTGATCGCGTTTTCCGTTGCCGAATACCTTATCCGATCGGCAGCCGTAGTTGAACAGGCATTTGGAGGCATTACCACTCGATTGTGGGACGATCCTTTCGAATGGACCTTGCCGGAAAAGCTTTCGACGATCAAGGCCATAACGATATATCTTAACGAGGTCGCCGCTGCTAGAAAGCGAGGCATGGCCTTTCTGAGTTCTGACGCGGACCTGACCAGTCAAATCCCCGCGCCTGAAAAGCTGCGATCTATCGGCGAGATCCTTCTCGCCGCCGCCTGTTCCGCCGAGCATTATCAAGGCCGGGCATTCGCGCTGTACCAGGTGATGAATGACATGCCGCTTCCCCGAATCTAACTTCATTGCATCGCGAACTTTTTCGTGACAGAATTCGTTTAGATTCTGTCCTTTTGGCCGATAATTGTGTATGCACTGCCCTAGTTGCGGACAACAACAGGTATCTAATGAGACCAAATTCTGCTCCCGATGCGGAATGCCGCTGACGGTCGTTTCGGATGTGATAGCGAACGGCGGCTACCTGCCGCAACTCGCCGCGCTTGAGCAGTTAAACTTCAAAAAGCCCTTCTTTTCAAAGAAGAACGGCGTGCTCTTCGGCCTTATCTGGTTCATCATCCTGACGATGTTTCTACCTGCGGTTTTTGGTATTTTGAACGCACCGGACAGTCTGATCGGAATTACCGCGGTTACCGGCGTCTTCGGCGCGATGATGATAATCATCGGCTCGTTGATGGTTTTGCCAAGCTCGAAACCGCCGATCTTCTATCCAGTGCACGCGCCTACTCAAATGCCCGGAGCTGCCGTTCAGACAGCTTTACCTCCCCAAAGGGAGGTACCGGCTACTGGATACGCACCGCCCAGGGCGGGTTCATGGCGTGATACTAATGACCTTGTTCCGAGTGCTACAGAAAGCACTACGCGTCTGCTGAAAGAGGAAGAGAATCGCTGATGTTTTGTCCTCAGTGTGGTCACCAGCGAGTTTCAGAAGAAACAAACTATTGTTCTAAGTGCGGATTCCTGCTGACCGCCGCGGCCGACCTCATTCGGAACGGCGGCACCCTCCCTGGTGCGGCTCCGCCATCCACAAACCTCTCCGCCCGCAAGAGAGGGGTCCGGCAAGGCATCTTTTTGATGTTGCTCACCTTCCTCGTGGCGCCGCTCCTCGGCGCTCTGTCGGTGGCATTTCGATTTGATCCATCACTTGCCGGCGCAGCGACCGTCCTATTCCTCATGGGCGGACTAATGCGGATCGTTTACGCTAAGATGTTCGAATCGCCGGTGCCGGGCTCAGCCACCGTCGAAGATAAACTGCTGACGACTGCCGGTGCCAATATGATCCCGATCTCTCCGGCATCGTTGCCCCCGGTCTCAGCGAAACCGGCCGATCAGTACTTTCGCCCAACAGGTAACTGGCGAGACACGAATGATCTCGCTCCCTCCAGCGTTACCGAGAACACGACCAAGCTTCTCAGCGACGACGAAGCCGCCTAGTAGCCAACAGCTCGACCGTCGCTCCTCGAATCGACAGCCCCAAGCCTCACGCCCTTGTCGTCGATCATTATCCCCGTCGCCGATGCTACATTTTCCGGCTTCTTCTTGAATTTGTGACCCATTTCGGCGAGCACGGCAATGGTGTCGGGCGAAAACCCGCTTGGCTCATACCACATCTCGTCCGGCATCCACTGATGATGGATCCTTGGAGCGTCGATAGCCGCCTGAATATCCATTCCATGGTCGATGACATTGATAACCGCTTGAATGACTGCGGAGATGATCCTCGGCCCACCCCTCGCTCCGAGGGCGAACCACAATGTACCGTCCGGCTTCAGCACGATCGTAGGGGTCATCGACGAAAGCGGGCGCTTACCCGGCTGCACAGCGTTCTTTTCACCTTGGATAAGACCAAACATGTTCGGCGTACCGGGCTGCGCGGCGAAATCGTCCATCTCGTCATTCATCAGAATGCCTGTTCCTTTGATCGTAACTTGCGAGCCGTAGAGGTCATTGAGCGTATAGGTATTCGTCACGACCATGCCCTCCTTATCAACGACGGTGAAGTGCGTGGTGTCATTCGATTCCCTTCCCGCTTCTTGACCCGCGCGTATTTCTTTACTCGGCGTCGCGTGCTTTAGGTTTATGCTCGAACGACGCGTTGCGGCATAAGTCTTGTCCAGGAGTGCCTGGACAGGAACAGTCGTGAAATCCGGGTCCCCCATGAGATCCGCTCGATCAGCAAACGCCCGTCTTTCCGCTTCTGCCACTAAGTGATACTTTGCGGCCGAATTATATCCGAGGGTTTTGAGGTCAAAGCCTTCGAGCATATTAAGAACCTCGAGAAGAACGATCCCCCCGGAACTAGGCGGCGGCATTGTAATGATCGTATTCCCTCGATAAGTCCCGGTGATCGGTGTTCGCTCTTTAGCCTGGTAATTCTTAAGATCATCGAGAGTAATGAGCCCGCCGTGTGCCTTCATATCGTCCGCGATCAGTTGCGCCGTGCGACCGTTGTAGAACTCCTTTGCACCAGCCTTCTCGATCCGAGCGAGAGTAGCGGCGAGTTCTGGCTGCTTGAATATCTCGCCCTCTGAATATCCATTGCCGCCCCTTATAAAGATCCGCTTGCTGTCTTCGTACTTGCCGAGCTTGTCATCGTAAGACTTAAGAAGCTGTGTGACGCTGTAGGGCTGGGCATACCCGTTTTGCGCAAGAAGTCGAGCTGGACGTACAAGATCGGCCCATTTCAACTTGTGTGAGGCGTACTTCCGGAATGCCAGATCGAAGCCCGCGAGCGTTCCGGGAACGCCGGATGCCCGATATCCGATCGTGGAAGAGCCCTCGCCTTGGATCAATTTCTTATTACTGTCGACAAAAACGTCGCGCCGGGCGGCCTTCGGTGCCATCTCGCGGTAGTCGATCGCGTGGCTCTCACCCTTGGCGTTACGCATCAACATAAAGCCTCCTCCACCAATGTTCCCGGCTTGTGGATAGGCGACCGCAAGAGCAAGCCCGACGGCTATCGCCGCATCGACGGCGTTTCCCCCACGCTTGAGAATATCTATGCCGATCTGCGACGCGATCTCCTGTTGCGAAGCGACCATCGCATGCTTGCCGCGAACAGGCACCGGCCAGAAGGGCCTCCCTGAAGCAGGCGCATACGCAAATAACAACGCGGCCAGTGTCCAACCCGCGAGTGCCGCTCTTAAATGGTGGCGTAGCATATTTCGAACTCTATCAGACCCTTGTTTTCCCGCAAAGTTTCGCTTTCAAGCCTTTCGGCTTTCCCATTGCTGCAAAAAGGGTTATAGTCATTTTTCGCATGCGCCGCAAAGGCCTTGCGATCTGCTCTACTGAATATGCTCGACGACGGAAGTAGGAGTAATGAAGCTAGCACGCTTCCCAAAGACGTTTGTGCAGTCCGTGCGCCGCGTACCTTCGCGGTTCCGTCGATCTTTATCTGAATACCGCTTTTTCACCTATCTTGCGATACTTGGTCCGGGAATAATCGCCGCTAGCTCGGGCAACGAGGTC
>JAFAOW010000084.1 GCA_019247455.1 Acidobacteriota bacterium
CTCGCCGTCGGCCAATGATATCATCGAGGGAAATCTCATCTGTTCAAAATGTAATGCAGGCTATCCCATTACCAATGGCATCCCTCGATTCGTTGAGATAGACAATTACGCATCCTCATTTGGTTATCAGTGGAATTTGTTTAGAAAGGAGCAGATCGATTCGATCAATGGAACGACCCTTTCGGCCGATAGATTCTGGTCGGAAACTGATTGGGATGCCCAGGAATTGGATGGAAAGTGGGTCCTTGACGCTGGGTGCGGAGCAGGTAGATTTCTCGACATCGCGACTACGACGGGTGCACAAGTTGTTGGGATCGATATTTCTAACGCCATTGACGCTGCTCAGCAGAATCTTGATGGCCGCCCAAACGCTCACTTCGTTCAGGCCAGCATATACGAACTCCCGTTCGCCGACGGGACATTTGATTACACTTACTGTATCGGGGTCATCCAGCACACTCCCGATCCTGCGAAGAGCCTTGAGGCGATCGCCGCCACTGTAAAACCCGGTGGGAAGATCGCCGTAACAATTTATCCGCGCAAACCCTGGACGAAGCTCTATTCGAAATACTGGTTCAGGCCGATTACAAAACGACTTTCAAAAGAAACATTATTGAATGCGATACGCGGCGTCATGCCGGTTGCGTTTCCTTTGACGAATGTCCTGTTCAGAATCCCCTATTTGAATCGTGGCTTTCGTTTTGTAATACCGATAGCCAATTATGTTGACGAAAAACAGTTGACACGGGACCAAAGGTATTCGTGGGCGATCCTTGACACGTTTGACATGTTATCACCCTCCTACGATCAGCCAATGACCGAGGAGGAGGCGTCCTCCGCACTTGGTCGAGCCGGCATTGAAACGAAAAGGCATCGTTTACATGCCATTAATCTCGTCGGAACACGAGGGTGACCGCATCGCGTCTTCAGAAGCAACGCTCAATTGGGAGACGAGCGGTTCCACGACTAATATCACATAACAGCGGCTCCCGTATACAATGCAGAGCAGCCTTTATATTTGCTATTTTGGGCTTGATCAACCGCTTGTCCAAACGCAGGTCATACCTTATCTGAGGGAACTGGCTCGCGCCGGATTTTCCATTAAACTTCTTACGTTCGAGCCGAACGCAAAAAGCTCCTGGCCGTCCGAAAAGGCTAGCGCAACGCGTTCCGATCTGGCCACCCACGGTATTGACTGGCATTTTCTGCCGTACCACAAGAGCCCGTCAGCGCTTGCTACTGCGTGGGATGTCGCGGCCGGTGTCAGATGGGTCCGCACCCTGCTGCAAAGAGAGAAGATCGATATTCTACACGGCAGGGCGCATGTACCCACCTTGATCGCGGCTCTCGCGCGCAAATATTCCACCGCAAAGCCTAAGATACTCTTTGATATCCGCGGCTTCATGCCCGAGGAGTATACCGACGCCGGTGTTTGGCCTGAAAATGGTTTTCTGTACCGAATAACAAAAAAGGTCGAGCGGTGGCTTCTTCGTGAGTCCGACGGCATCGTCGTACTTACCGAAGCGGCACGAAACCTTCTTTTTCCTGAATCAAAGAACTCCGGATTTGACGAGCGCGGGCGCCCGATCGAGGTTATCCCGTGCTGTGTGGACTTCGAACGTAGGTTTCCCGAGGGCCTTTCACAGGATCGCGACAAGATGCGTGCCCAGCTTAACGTTGAAAAGCGCTTCGTCGTGACCCACGTCGGTGCCCTTGGAGGATTGTATCTCGTAGACGAGATCGCGGATTTCCTGGCCGCCGCTCGTTCATACGACGAACGGTTGTATGCGCTGTTCTTGACGCAGTCGCCGCCCGAGCTGATCGTGCCGCTACTGAGAGAAAGGGGTTTCTCGTCTGAAGATTATTTCGTTGGACGCGTCGAGCCCGGGCGGGTGCCGGCCTACCTGTCTGCATGCGACGCGGGACTTTCCTTCGTCACGGCCGGTTATGCTACTTTATCTCGTTCCCCGACAAAAATACCAGAGTATTTGGCGGCCGGCCTTCCGATCGTGGCAAACAGCGGAGTCGGCGATGTCGACGAGCTGATAACCCAAAATGGGGTTGGGGTTTTGATCGATGAGTTCAATGCCAAAAATTATCTTCAGGCATTTGAGTGCTTGGTGGCATTGGACAATGTGCGGGAAAAATGTAAAATTGCGGCCGAACGCGGCTTTGATCTCAATAGGGTCGGGGCCGTTCGGTATCAACGATTATACAAGAGACTATTAGAGTGACTCCCGCCTCATTCGAACTCCGCGCTGTTGATTGTCCAGTTTGTGGCTCGGAGAACTCCCGGTTTGTCGGCTGGCGTTCATCGCGGCTCCAGGAGGGCCCTGCCGAGATCACGATCGTGAGATGTCGAGAATGCACTCACCTATACCCTGATCCCATGCCGTTCCCGGCAGACGGTCTCAGCGACATCTACAACGACGGCGACGAATACTTTCACAACCACGAGCTGTCGGGGAAGAAGGGATCGGTCTGAAACTCATGAAGGAATTCGAGTCCCGGCTCGGAAGAAAGGGTCGCGTGCTTGATCTAGGTTGTGGACTGGGCGAGTTCATGTGGGCGGCGCGGGAGAGTGGTTGGCAGGTTTCCGGTATTGACCCGTCAAAGGAATTTGTACAAGAGGCCAACAGGAGGTTCGACCTTGAAGCAAAGGTATCCACTCTCGAAGAGGCCGCCTTTCCTGACGAACATTTCGATGCCGTCATCATGAGTGGCATCATTGAGCATTTGTACGATCCTTATTCAACCCTTGTTGAGGTCAACCGTATCATTCGTCCAGGCGGATGGCTGTTTTTGGACGCCCCTAATGAGAACGGGTTGTATATGCGAATGGGAAACCTGTATATGCGGCTCCTGGGGAAAAGGCACGTCGTTGTGCTGGCGCCCACTTTTCCGCCCTACCATGTTCAGGGCTTCAATACACAGTCTATCCGAAGGGCCCTCACCCGCGC
Source organism: Acidobacteriota bacterium (assembly GCA_019247455.1). Classification (GTDB taxonomy): domain Bacteria; phylum Acidobacteriota; class Blastocatellia; order Pyrinomonadales; family Pyrinomonadaceae; genus OLB17. Next base: position 2,961 of record JAFAOW010000084.1, read on the forward strand.
CGGTTTTACCGTTGCGTCGCTCGAGATCGCGGGCGGGGTCTGCGAACAGGTTGGTCCTTCAAATATCAGGAAAAAAGCGGAATACGGAGCAGGGAAGATGATCAATGGGATCGGCCGGCTGATCGGCATGGGCTCCTATATGGCGGTATGGTCCAAAAAAGGGCCGTCCACAGCCGAGCGACCAGACTAACTGAGCTTCCCTCTTCCAAACAAAGTGTAGTGCCTCGAGCCGTTTGTTGC
>JAFAOW010000063.1 GCA_019247455.1 Acidobacteriota bacterium
CGCATTTGACGAACCGCCTGACGCGCCGCGGCGGCGGTCTGTGCATCGATCAAGTCGCGGATGGCTTCGGCTTCCGCTAGGTCCATCCTCCCATTCGCCAGCGCACGCATGCTGAATTCGCCCGGTTCTGCCAACCGTGCATCGAGCGAAAGACAAATGTCGATGACCCGGCGAAGCAGTACGGGTGAACCGTGACAGCTGATCTCGATGACATCTTCACCTGTGAAAGAATGCGGTGCTTTGAAATATGTCAGTATCGCTTCGTCGATCGTCTCGCCGGTCGCGGGGTCGCGAAGCTGGCGCAAATGCGCGACCCGCGGCGGCGGCTCAAATTTATCGGCCAACAACTTTCTCGCTATCCCCAAAGAGCCCTCACCGCTCAATCGAACTACGCCGACGCCGCTGCGGCCGGTGGGTGTTGCAAGTGCGACAATAGTTTGCGGCATAAGTCTATTTAGCCACAGAGACAACGGAGTTCACAGAGCCAAAAAAGGACACCCGCGAGGTGTCCACGATAGAGTCTCCTGCGTCTTTCCTATTGCAGCCTTACCTGCAGCCGGCGATCACGGCCGTCCCCGACGGATTCGGTGATCAGGTCTGATTCTTCTTTAAGGGACATGTGGATGATCCGGCGTTCGGTGGAATTGAGTACCCCGAAGGTAAAGGCGCGTCCGTTTTTGCGGACCTGCTCGGCGGCGAAGCGCGCCATTGCGTGAAGCTCGGCCTTGCGAGTCTGCCGAAACCCCTCGGCATCGACGACGAAACGATGTTCGCGGTCAAGCGAGCGGCCATAGATCTGAAAGAGGAGGACTTCCAGCGCGTCGAGCAGCTCGCCGTTCTCCGCCAACGCAAAGTGCGCGTCCTCGCCCGAGAGGTTCAGCATGCAGCCTTCGTCGGTCCAGTTTGCGGTGACCGACAGGTTAAAGCCGAGGTCCCTGACCAGCTCGCTCACGAAGTCCTTTGCTTGTTCACAAGTTTCGTTCATACGGAACGCGGACAATCTTGTCCGCTCACGGCGTCCATCTTCTAAGTCTATCAACAGCCTGTGCGAGCGTTGCTCGCATTGCGGACAAGAGTGTCCGCGTTCCCGGTTACGCCGGTTTTAGCTTAACCTTCTTAGCATTTGTCGGAACGGTGTCAACGATCTCCGTGCCGCTTCCGTCCTTTGGCTTATTGAGCCGGTTGATAACCATCTGCTGAGCAAAGCTAACGATATTACCGAAGAACCAATATAGCAACAGTCCCGAAGGCGCCGACCACATCACCCACAGCATCATCGCCGGCATAAAGTATGTCATCATCTTCTGCTGCATTTGCTGCTCGGGAGTTACGGTGGCGGCCTGCGGCGTGAATTTCATCGACAAGATCATCGAGATGGCAAATGCGAACTCGAGAATGTGCCACGGGTCCGCGGCCGAAAGATCAGGAAGCCACATGAATGTTGCCTGCCGCACCTCGAGTGAAACGGTCACAGCCGTATAAAACGCGATGAGAAGAGGGAACTGCAGCAACATGGGAAGACAGCCGCCGATCGGCAGTGCGTCCTTCGTCATCTTGAGCTGCTCCATTTGGAGCTGTCTCATTCGCGGATCGTCATTCGGGACGCCTTTCTTCTGAAGGTCTTTGATCTTGTCCTGGATCTCCTTCATTTTGGGCGCGTTCCCTGAGGCCTTTTTGAAGGAACGCGACTGCGACCACCTCAGGGGGAACAGCAGCGAGTAGAACAAGAACGTAAAAATAATGATGGCGACACCGTAGTTGTGAGTGACGGCGTTAAAGAAATTCAGAGCGTAAAGGATCGGGATCGAAAGCGGTTTCGTCAACCACCGCAGCCACCAGTAGTTGCTGAAGTTGATCAGGTTCGTGATCTCGACCGGACGGCCGAGAGGATGTGACGGGTCACCACTGAGCTGATTGAGAAGGAAGTAATCCTTTGTACCCGTGAATATCTTCGTTGTCGAGCCATCCGCATTGATAGGCAAATAAGCGGTCACCAGGTGCCGCGTTTCGCTGGTCTGCGCGTTGCGCATGATCCATTGAAAAATGCTGTTGAAAAAGGGCTCCGTCTGCACGTCGTATTTTGACGCGCGGTATTCCACGCCGTTCGCCGGCGTCGCCGGAATAGCGGTCATCGCGAAATACGCATCTCCTACCCCGGCCCAATCAACGGTTCCGGCGTCGGTAAGCGTCGATTGATTATTCGCATCGTAGACAAAGGTATAGCCGCCCTGATGCCGCTTGATATCACCATTGACCTGAGCCACGGCCTCCGGCTCGATATGATAAAAGTTGTGGTGGCTGATCGCGTGATCGCCGATAGATGCGCCGATCAGGAGTTTGGTGTTCGGGACGGGTTGGCCGTTCTTGTTAAGAGTGATACCGAGATCAGACACAAAGCTGTCTGCCCGGAAAACAAAGCTCTTTTTTACCGTTATTCCGCTCGCGTCCGTAAGCGTGAAATCGATTGGCCGTTCCTCGCCCGGATTCAGAGTGATCGTTTCATCGGGGACCGAGATCTGGTAGTTGCGGTCGTTGACGAGCGAATTCACAGCTGCATCATCGGTCGAAAGTCTAAATGGAACTTCGCGCGGCGTGCGTGATAGTGCTTCCTGACCGATCAGCTGAAGCGGTTTTTCGTTCGAGCTGTTCGAGCCGTCGCCGTAGACGGGGGAATCTGCCTTCGGCGATTTGTTCTTGTGGATGACCCAGCTTGTTGCGACCGCGCCCTTTGAATCAAGCGTGACCTCGTAGAGCGGTGATTTGATCGTGATCGTTCGCTGAGGCGTTGTGTCCGGGGTGGTCTGCGCTGTTTGAGGCTGGGGCTGCTGTACTGTTGGTGAAGGCGCGGGCGCAGGCGTTGCCGCCGTCTGGGCGACATTGGAATTCGAATTAGCGTTCGCATCAGGCGCAGGCGGCTTCGGTGCGAAGAAATACTGCCAAGCAAAAAGCACCAGCATAGACAGCGCCGCGGCTATGAGGAAACGAGATTGGTTAGAACTGCCTTGATTTTCCATTACTTAACAGGGTCGTGGCCCCCGGAACAAAGCGGTTGACACCGCAGAATGCGTTTCAGGCCCATCCAACTTCCTTTGATCGCTCCGTACTTCTCGACTGCCTCGCGGGTATATTCCGAGCACGTCGGCTCAAATCGACATGCCGGCGGCAGGAAGGGAGAGACCATCGCCTTATAAATGCCGAGGATGTCGATGACGAGGAATTTCATAATATTAGCCACAGAGTTCACGGAGAACACCGAGGCGGTTGATCGTGTCTAAGCGTTCTCTGTGACGTCGGTGGCTATCTTTCCCACAATTCTTTGAAATTCCGCGAGCGGCTTTTCCAGCTTCACCGACAAAATGTCTCGGCGCGCGTTCAACACCCAATCATAACGTCCCCGAAGGGCGTCGAGTTCCGCCCGGCTGAGGCGAAAGCTCTCGCGAAGCAGCCTCTTCGCCCGGTTACGGTCATGCGCCTTCCCGATCGCCTTTTTCGTGGCCGTAACGCCAAGCCTGTGGCGCCCGGTGTTTGAGGGCAAAATAAAGACCGTCATAAAACGGCCATCAATACGCGCACCCGACTCGTAAACGCGAAGAAACTCGGCGCGTTTTAGCAGCCGAGCTTCCTTCGGTAAAGAAAATCCTAGTAATGCTGGACCGTTAATCTCTTGCGACCCTTGGCGCGGCGGCGCTTCAAGACGGCGCGGCCGTTCTTGGTCGCCATCCTGGCGCGGAAGCCGTGCTTCTTCGCGCGTCGGCGGTTGTTCGGTTGAAACGTTCTCTTCGGCATAATCGCTCTCCACAACTATTTCACTCGATAAGTGAAACGTTAGAGTTTACGAAATAAGACCTTGTGTGTCAAAGCAATATAGCCTTAGATAATGCACGAAGCCCGAGTTTCCCCGGGCTCCCAATAACCATCTCAAACCGACCGCTTTAGTGACCGTTATAGCCAAATCTATAGCCGATCACAATACGGCCGTTCTCCGTCTTCGGAATAGCGTGAATACTAGCGAAGCTAGTGTTTACAGTGCCACATCCGGCGCTACTGCAAGCCACGAAGTCCTTTCCGTCAAAGCCGGCAAATCGATATTCACCCCGGGTAAACCATCCGCTATGGAAGTAATACTCGGCGCCAACTCCACCGAAAGCACCGCGGTCCGTAAACCCTTGGTAATTTATCGGGGGAGTAAATGGCGTGCCGCCAGCGGGATTGTTTACTGCAGCTCCGCTTGCAAAACTGGCTGAGATATAACCACCACTCGCATATACCAAAACATTCTGCCTGATCATATAACCCAACCGGGCACCGAAGTCCCAAGCCCATTTTTCCTTGGCTGGTGCGACGCTGTACGGGCCCTGGTCCTGAATGTGACCCTTGATGCTGGCAAAATCGTAATCGAACAATCCACCGACCAACCATTTCGAACCAACCCGGAAATCGACCCCGGTCGAGACGGTACCAAACGGACCCTGGCCCCCCTGACGCTGGTTTGTACAAAGGAAACACGCCCCGGTTACGGAGTCGACGGTCGTGGTATCGGCCGTCCACATACCCATTCCGCCGCCGCCGCCAAAATAAACTGCCCAACGCCTTGAGTCGGAATTCGAAGAGCCCGACCCCGCGCTGTCGTCAACTTCACCGAATCTGTAGCCGAACTCGACACGGCCGGTCTCTACCTTGGGAACGAAGTGAATGCTGTTAAAAGTGTTTGCCGTACCGCAACCGGCAGAGCTGCAGGCGAGGAAATTCCTACCTTTAAAGCCAGCCCAGCGATACTCACCGCGCCAGAACCAACCATGTTTGAAAAAGTATTCCGCACCGACCCCGGCGAACGCTCCTTTATCCCTGATGTTTTGATAGGTGACGGACGGACTGAATTGAGCACCATTAAAGCCGCGTACCGCGACGCCGCTGTCAAAGCGGGCTGAAGTATATCCACCGCTGGTATAGACGAGCACTCTCGGCGCGACCATAAGGCCAACTCGAGCACCGACGTCCCAAGCCCACTTTTCGTTAGCGGTCGCGACACTAAAAGGGTCCTGGTCCTGAATCGTGCCTTTGATCCTGCCAAAGTCGTAATCAAACATTCCGCCGACGATCCATTTCGAGCCAACCTTGAAATCTGCGCCTGCAGTGACAGTACCGAAAGCGCCCTGGCCACCCTGCCGGATAGGAATACAGAGGCGGCAGACGCCGGTTGTCGTGTTAATGGTCGTAGTATCCGCCGCCCACATGCCCATTCCGCCGCCGCCGCCAAAATAAAACGCCCATCGCCGGCCGCCGCTCGACTTCTTACCGGCAGGAGTCGCAGTCGGCGCTGTAGTTGGCGATCCAACGGCAGGAGTTTCCGCGTCCTGCTTCTTCTTATCGGCCTGGGCGACGGTCCTTTCACTAACGTTCTCCTTCGAAGTAGTCCTGGCGTCAGGACTTTGCGCAGCCATCGCGCTCGTCAAAAAAAGGGCAAGAATTGCCGATAGCACACTTGACTTGATCATCTGGAATTTCCTCCGGGGCATTATGCCCCTTGGTGAAAACGAGGGAGTGAAAAAAGGCGGATCCTAAATCCGACAAAAAGGTAACATTTTTTGCAGATCAAGCTGTAGTATTTTTTTATTTTTTATTGCGTTCCGTTTCGAGAAGCTTTATTGCCTCAACATAGAGCCAATGTTCTTGCTGCAGGATCCGGGCGGCAAGTGTTTCAGGGCTGTCACCAGGCAAGACCGGAACCTCTTTTTGCAGAATGACCGGCCCGTGGTCCAGTTCCTCGTCGACATAATGAACAGTGCAGCCGGAGGATCGTTCGCCGGCGGCAAGGACACGCTCGTGAGTGTTCAATCCCGGATAGGCGGGCAGCAGACTCGGATGGATGTTGATGACCTTGTTAGGAAAAGCCCGAATGAATGAAGCCGAGAGCAGCCGCATGTAACCGGCGAGGCAGATGAGATCGACATCCCGTTTTTTGAGCTCGCTAATGATCTCAGCATCGTGTTCCTCACGAGACCTGCCACGACGCTCGATGACCAAGGTCTCGACGCCTTTCGCGCGCGATCTTGCAAGACCGGCCGCAGCAGGCTTATCGCTGACGACCAAAGCAACCTCGGAATCTGCAATTTCGCCCCTTTGAACAGCCTCAATGATCGCGGCCATGTTGGAGCCGCGCCCGGAGATAAGAATGCCGATCTTCATTGCCGTTAGATTACTATTCTTCGGACAAGCGATCTTGAAGGCAAATGGAAAAAAGAGCAGAGGTTCGCCCCTGCTCTATTCTTTTATCGATCTGATGATCCTAGGCGAATTCGCCGGTCG
>JAFAOW010000071.1 GCA_019247455.1 Acidobacteriota bacterium
TTCGAGACGACTGAATTCCTGGAGCGCTTTCTCCTTAGCCTCCTCCGTCATACCGGCTTCCTCGATCTTCTTCTTCAGATCGTCCAGCTCAGCTTTTTCATCTTTGCGGCCGAGTTCCTTGTGAATGGCCTTGATCTGCTCATTCAGGTAGTACTCGCGTTGATGCTTATCCATCTGCTTCTTGGTGCGGGCGTGGATGTTGCGGTCGAGCTGCTTCTTCTCGATCTCCGCCTCAAGCATCTCGATCAACTTCTGCAACCTGTCCTGGACCGAAACGGTCTCAAGCAAACGCTGCTTTTCCTCGACCGTGATCTTAAGGTGGGAGGACATCGAGTCGGCGACCTGTGCCGCCGATACGCCGCGCAAACTTGCATTCAGCGCATCCGAATAGGAATCGGGTGAAATGCGGAGAAACTGCTCCACCAGCGCGTGTATCTTCTGCAGCAGCCCGTCAGTCCTATACCCTGATTCATCTGTCGATGCGACGCGCCTTACATGCGCGTGAAACATCCCATCCGGATCCTGCTCGATCCTGATCGATCGTCCACGTTCCCTGCCCTCGACCACAACCTTGATCTGGCCATTGTCGAGACGCTGTGCCTGCAGGATCCGGCCCAGTGTACCGACCTGATAGACCTCGTTCGCGCGCGGCTCATCGATCGTTGCGTCATGTTGGGTCGCAAGAAAGATCTGGCGTTCACCGTTCATCGCCATCTCGAGAGCCCTGACGGAGCTCGGGCGTCCGATCTTGAATGCGACTTTCGTGAATGGAAAGATAACTACGTCACGGATGGGCACCATCGGAAAACGCTCGATGTCCGAGGGCATTTGGTCTGTAAATTCCTGCATACTAAAGGGGGAACCTTCTCAGTGGAAGTCTCGTCTGCCGGTATTAATAAGGAAACGGATTAGTTATATTTACGCAGAATCACCGCGCAAAAGCAATAGCTATCTGACCGACTTTTCCGAAGTTCCGTTACCCGAATAAAGGCCTATTCAACAGGCAATTCCAATGCGCGCGATATTGCTGGCCGCCTCAGAACCCCTGTATTCCCAATATTTTGTATGCGTTATGACGATTTACGACCCCGAAATCGGTTCTACTCGTCCTATGACAGTAGAAACACGGCCGCGCAGCCGCATGCCGAACTCTGCCCTTTTGTTGATGGATGTTGTTAATGACTTTGCATTTGGTGACGGACCGGCCTTATTTCGAAACTTCCGGCCCCAGATCAAGAACTTGAGTCGTCTCAAAGAAAAAGCACAAAAGCTCAAGGTCCCCGTCATTTATGTTAATGATAATTACGGCAGGTGGAACGAGGATTTCGCGGGGCTCGTGAACCTCTTTCGCGAAACGAGCGAGCAAGCCGCATACGTGATCGACCGGCTGGGCCCGGACCCACAGGACTACTATATTCTAAAGCCTCATCGGTCCGGCTTTTACGAAACCCCGCTCCAGGTTCTCCTTGAAAGGCTGCGGGTCGGGCACCTGATCATCACAGGTATAACCACCGACCTATGCGTACTCTTTACGGCGAATGATGCCTACATGCGGGGATTGCGCATTTCCGTACCCGGGGATTGCACAACCGCTGTGAAGAAGAAGGCCGCATCGGAAGCACTTGCGTTCTTAAAACGGACGTGCGATGCGGATACGAGGCCCTATCTGCGAATAAAGTTCTGATCTGGTATTTCGGAAACTAACTATTTGACGTCTCACGGCTTGCACTCTTAAGCACGATGGCAACAGGCGTTTCTCCGTCAAAAGTGAACGAAGCCCTGAGTTCCCCGCGCGTGAGGGCCTCACAGGCATCCTTCTCCAGTTCAAACTCATAATGCTCGCCGCGTGCCATGGCGTAGCAAATTATCTCATTGAGCCGTTTTACCGCGAGAATGGGCCGGGACGCGCCTACAGGAAGATCCTTTGGGATGGGTACACGGCAGGTTTCCATAGCTTCGCGGGCGCAAGACTAACGTGGAAGATGCTCTGATTACTTGGACGCTTCTGTTAGCTGGCGTACATTACGCGAAGATCCGCCCCTTTGTTGCAAAGAACGATGAATTTTGGTAGTTTTTGCGGGCTCTCTCGTCCAGACGACGGTGAAATGCCGTGGGTCTAGCGGCAATCAATCGGTGATCTTGTATTCGACGTGCTGTGTCTCCGCGAGTTTCCGGTTGGCCTGGATCTGTTTCATCAGGCCAAAGCCGATGATGACCAGACCTACGATCACTTGTCCTACGACGAGCCAGTTCCGAGCGGGCGTGTTGCGATACGGCTCTCCCGAGAAGTAATATTGCAAGCCGCTCCCGACCGCGAGGCTCCCTGTGAGAATGACCAGTACCCAAAGCCAACTCTTTTTCATTTGAATTGCCGTTGGTTTTTGGCCAACGGTTTGAGCTAACAATAAAAATGGGCCAGGTTTCCGTTGCCTAAAGGCAACGGCAATACACAAAACCTACGCCGCAGCGCCTGCCCCGATCGCGTCGGCGACAGCCCGACCGATATCAGCCGGGGATTCAACCACTCGGATACCCGCCGCTGTGAGTGCCGCCATCTTCTCAGCCGCAGTTCCCTTGCCACCCGAGATGATCGCGCCCGCATGGCCCATTCGGCGTCCCGGAGGCGCGGTCTGACCGGCGATGAACGCAACGATCGGTTTCGTTACATTATCTTTTGCGAATGCCGCGGCGTCTTCCTCAGCGGTGCCGCCGATCTCTCCGATCATCACAATGGCATCGGTTTCGTCGTCAGCCTGGAAGAGCCGTAGGGCGTCGGTATGATTAGTACCAATAATTGGATCGCCGCCGATGCCGATCGCGGTAGATTGGCCGAGGCCGAGAGCTGTGAGCTGGCCGACCGCTTCATAAGTAAGCGTGCCCGAGCGGGAAACGACCCCGATCCGTCCTTCTTTATGAATATGGCCGGGCATAATGCCGATCTTGCATTTTCCCGGCGAAATGATGCCGGGGCAGTTCGGGCCGATGACACGTGTGCTGCGGCTCGCGAGATACTCTTTGGCCTTGACCATGTCAGCCACGGGGATTCCCTCGGTGATACACACGACCAGCGGAATGCCCGCATCGGCTGCTTCCATGATCGCGTCCGCGGCAAATGGCGGCGGTACATAGATGACCGACGCGTTAGCTCCCGTCTCTTTTACAGCGTCCGCGACCGTATTGAAAACAGGAATTCCCTCGTGTGTCGTCCCGCCTTTGCCCGGCGTGACGCCGCCAACGACATTCGTCCCGTAATCACGCATCTGCAGCGTGTGAAACGTACCTTCTTTCCCCGTAATGCCTTGAACGATCAGGCGTGTGTTCTTATCAACAAGAATGCTCAAGTGAGTTTCTCCCCAGTGTATTTAGAGCTACTGAATAAGTCGCGAGTATACCACGCGTAATTGACCGGCGCACACGCCCGGATTTGCGCAAGTCCGCGCGTCAGCAAGGCGATCGCCAGTCGCAAAGAGAATTCCTAAAAACTGTGAACTTTCACCTCTCCACCCACGTTTTTACCATTTGACCAACTCTTTTTCCCGGTCAACACCGACGGCTGATGCAGCAGCTTTATTCCTTTTATTCCGACGCTTTTTGGATCGCGGTCAAATCGATCCTCGAGCACAAGCTGCGCGCGTTTTTGACGCTGATCGGAATAATCATCGGCGTAGCTGCCGTTGTGGTGGTCGGTGCGTCAATCTCTGGCCTAAAGACTTACGTGATCGACCGTGTTTCAAAGGTCCTCGGCACGAATCACTTCATGATCACGCGAATGGCCTCGACGGGAAAGCTCGACGACGATGCATTCGAGCGGATGAACCGCCGCAATAAAAAGGTCGTCTGGGCCGAATACGAGTACGTCAAGGATAATTGTCCCGCGTGCGAATATGTCGGCGCCGAGATCAACGACAACGCGGACCTGAGCCAGGATGGGATCGAGATGCCGTCGGTCCAGATCTTCGGGTCGACCGACACGATGTACGAGATCTCGAATAAGACGATCACCGAAGGGCGGTTCTTCAACGCGGAAGAAGTCACCCGAGCGGCGAACGTATGTGTGATCGGAGCCGATATCGTCGAGAAATACTTTCCGAACGGGCAGGCTGTAGGCAAATACATAAAGCTTCGTGGCATTCCGCTGCAGATCATCGGGGTCGAGGACAAGCGTGGATCATTCTTTGGCGGCTCGCTCGATCGCGACCTCTATATTCCGATCACGCTTCACGCTCAGATGTTCGCACGCACCGGCGGTATCCAGCTTCACGGCAAGGCGGCGAGCAAGGAGACGTTTCAAGAGGCGATGGACGAAGCCCGTCTGGCAATGCGGAACCGCCGCCAGCTCATCGGCAGCGACGAGGACACGTTCAGCCTTGTGAACACCGACGAATTCAACACGCAGATGGATCAGTTCACGGGGGCGATCGCGGCCGTGGTCGTTCCGATCACGATGATCATTCTGGTTGTCGGCGGCATCGTCGTTATGAATATCATGCTCGTCTCTGTGACGGAGCGAACTTTCGAGGTCGGCCTGCGAAAAGCCCTCGGAGCAACGAGGAAACAGATCCTTCTGCAGTTCCTGATCGAATCCGCACTTCTCTGTATCATCGGCGGCCTGATCGGACTAGCAATAGCGGCCGGCGTTACGCAGTTGATCACGTTCCTGGCGGGAATGACCATGACCATCACCGTCGGATACATAATTTTGTCCGTTACCGTGTCGAGCGTTATCGGAATTGTCGCCGGTCTCTATCCTGCGTGGAAAGCCGCGCGTCTCGACCCGATCGTCGCTCTTACTCAAAGCTGATATGCGCTGGTCGACCTCATTACCACGCGAAGTTCTGCGGATGGCTCTCGAGTCGATCTATTCGCATAAATTCCGCTCGTTCCTGACCATTCTGGGGATCGTCGTCGGCGTTATTACCGCAATCGTCGTCGCGTCGATCCTCACCGGAATGCGCAACTCGATCGTTTCGATAGTTGAGGAATACGGCACGAACAATATCTATGCGTATCATCTCTCGACAGGATTCGGCCCGCGGAGCCGCGACGAACGCAATCGGAAGGTCCTCACCGACGATGATGCTACAGCGATCCTTGCTCAATCTACCGCTGTAAAGGACATCACGACCGTCGCGCCGCAGATCGGTTCGTTCAACGGCAAGTTCGACGACAATCTCGTTTACGAGGGCAAAAATTACCGCTGGGCCCTCACCGACGGCGTGCAGCCGAATTACGCCGAGATGACCAATCTTGTCATCAAGTCAGGCCGCTTCATCACTGAGGCCGATAACTATCAGCGCAGAAATGTGTTGGTGATCGGAGTCGACTGTGTGGAGGCCCTCTTTCCCGGTCACGAGGACGAGGCCGTGGGTAAGGTGGTTCGAATGAACGGGACGACCTGGGAGATCATCGGCGTCATCGAAAAACGCAAGTCAGGCTTCTTCGGGGAGAACGAGGAGGACCGCAAAGTATTCCTGCCCTATCGTACGGCGCGCCGCGACGCACCCGAGCGAGAAGAGGCACTTCACATCATTCAAGCGAAAGAAGGACGCCTGACTGAAGCGGTCCAGGAGGTTGAGGGAATTCTACGCCAGCGGCGCGGCGTAAAGGCGGATGAGCCTAACAATTTTGACGTTAAGACCGCCGATAACTTCATCGCACAGTTCGACGGCATCATCGGCGGCGTCGGCCTCGCCGCTATCGCGATCTCATGCCTCGGGCTGCTTGTCGGCGGCATCGGGGTGATGAATATTATGCTCGTCTCCGTTACGGAGCGCACGAAAGAGATCGGCATTCGCAAAGCTATCGGCGCTACACGCTCTGCGATCGTTATGCAGTTCCTTCTCGAAGCGATGACGCTGACCTTCTTCGGCGGAGTGATCGGCACGCTAATAGCCGTCGGCATCAGCAACCTGATCATGCTGCTGGTACCCACCATTCCTGCTCAAGTGCCTTTATGGGCGGTCATCGCCGGCCTCACGGTTTCCGTTGGTGTTGGCCTCATCTTCGGCGTACTCCCAGCGCGAAAAGCCGCCAAGCTCGATCCGATCGAAAGCTTAAGATATGAATAGCCGCAGATGCTCCTCACATGGGTAGGCACTGACGAGAATTGATCTTGTTGTGGCGCGACGATCTAGTTGGGCGGGTTTCCCCCTTTGTGATGCGTGTTGCCTCCACCTCCGCCACCGCTGCAACTCCCATAGGTACATCTTCCATTAGGGCAAACGGTCTGACCTGGGTAGCACGATTCGATATGCCATAAAGGCCCGAAGCGCGAAATGACTTTTTTGACGCCTCTTGTCGTTACGGCCGCCCTTACGATCACTTGGCGTGTCTTGCCGCGGGGCACATAGCCGCGCAGCGTGACGTGTCCGTCTTTGCTGCCGATTTGCACCGATTCTGCCAAGGATTTGTTCACAAGCCGCCGAAGCCGGTGCCTTATCGTCCGAACGATCTCTGCATCCGATGTTCTCGCTAACAAATGACCACCATTTGATGCTCTTTCGGTGAAGCCAAATGAGGCCCCGCCTATTACAAGTATGGCCAAAACTGCACCGGTCAGACTGGAACATAGGGTCTTTCTTATCATTGTTGTCTCCTCACTGAAGTTTGAAGTTTGTTATCAAGGAAAGAGAACTCCGGCGCGATTGTTTGCCGTAATAAAGCGACCGGCCATCCGGAGCCCATGCCAAATTCGAAAAATAAAGCTTTGGATCACGATTATCGGTCACCCTTTTCGCTTCCCCGCCCTTTGTCGACACGACCAAAACATTATCAGTGCCGTCCATTCTCGCGGCATAAGCAACACTGCGCGCGTCGTCCGACAGCCGAATGTTGTATAAATACGCAGCCTTGAGTGTACTTAGGGGCTCGAGCTTTCCCGTCGCGATAGAAAGCTGCTTGATATCAACGTCGGCTGGAAGTCCATCGAGCTTATCATCAGGCGCCGATGCGACCAATAGCCCATCACCCCCGGGGGCCCAGCCCAACAGGCGTATAAATCGATCGGACCGCCCGATACGGCGAGTTTGCTTTGAATCAAGGTCGGTGATCCAAACACTGTACCTAGGTTCACCGGCCCTTGGGGATTTTGGAAAGAGCGAGAACGCAATGTGCTTACTGTCGGCGGACCAAATGGGGCAGGACAAGAGGGCGTTCGCTTCCAGACCGTCCGCGACCGGGAGATCGGATGAACCGTCAGCTGATACGTTCCAGATGTTCGCTTCACCCGTGCGGTCGGAGATATAAGCGATGTTTTTTCCATCTGGAGACCATTCGGCGTAATTCGCTTGTTCCCGGTTGTAGGGGAGCTGCGTGAATCCGGGGGGCATGATGCCGCCAGCAGTGATCTGCTTTTCGTTCCCACCGGTTGAGTTGCTCACCCAGAGGCTCCCAACAAATCCGGAAAACCTCATATAAAGAATACGGCTTCCATCGGGCGACCATCGGGGTAACATTCCATTCGGCGCGACCCGAAGCGGGGGCTGTTCGGTGACAGTAGATTTGGTCTGGATCGCACCGTCCGTAATTTCATTTCCTTGATTCAGATTGTGAATCGATTGGTACACGACCTCCCTTCCATCTGGCGAGACTGCCGGCCAGAGCTCAGAACCTACGTCGGACGTGATCGGCCGTTCGTCTCCCGTCGAGGTGTCTGCGCGCCAAATATCCGATTCTTCTTTTGACGTGCCGTAAAGAATTCTCGTTCCGTCTGCGGTAATGTCTAGTATCAAGGCGTCGCTGTCCCCGGACGTTATCGGAACTGGCGCCGACTTTTCCGTATCTGTGAGGAAAACTTGATAGACCCCGTCCGGGTCGGAGCTGTAAAAAACATGGCGGCCGTCGGGATGCCATACTGCGTTTTTTAGCTCTCGTGGGCTTTCTACGACCTTTTTTGGCGTCCCGCCTTGTACTGGCGCTGCCCAGAGTGTCCACTGATTGTTGCCGCTCGTTTCATAAACGACTTTAGTAGCGTCCTGCGAGATGTCGATGGAATAACCAACAACATCTTTTCCCAGTTCTGTGATTCGCCGGGTCGTTCCGCCTGCTACATCGAGACCGTACAAATTCTGCAAGTCCCCATAGCCCTCGAAATAGATCGTCCCGTCCTTTCCCCACCTTTTGAGTATGCTTCCCTCAGGAATTCCTCCGATGAAAGTTGCATTGCCGCCTAGAGCGGCCATTCGCCATACGCCGGTCTTTTGCCCACGCTCGGACGTAAAAGCGATCTCGTCTCCGTTTGGCGACCAGATCGGAAAATTGCTATTGAATTCGTCGTTAGTGATCTGAACCGCCTCTCCTGTGGCCGTCTGCTTGACCCAAATATTCTCAGCACCGGACTTCGTTGTAGAGAAAGCGATCATTTTTCCGTCCGGCGAAAATGATCCGTGACTGTCCCCCTCGCCAGGCAGGCTATTCCAGCTTATGATCTCGGTCGTCTTGTATGCCGCAGGAGCGGGCTCGCCAACAAACCGTTGTCTTGCATAGAAGAACCAGGCGCCCGATGCGAGCAGCAGCACGGGCAGAATGATCGCTGTGAGTTTAACAAAACGCGGATTCGATTTGCGGACCTCGCCCGTCTCACTCGTAGGACCGCCGGAGACCCTGATCTCTCTCGACCGCTCGATCTCGCGGCCACAGGCTTTCAGATCGAGTGCCAGATCATCCACGCTCTGGTATCGCTCATCCGGCTCCTTCTGAAGTGCCTTGAAGATTATTCGCCAGACCTCGGGGCCGATAACAGACTGATCGAGTTCGGTGGGTTCATTCTTGAGGATAGCGGCAAGAACATCGCTAGCGGTCTCGCCTTCGAAGGGGCGTATTCCGGCGAGCATTTCGTACAAGACCACCCCGAGACTCCACACGTCGGTTCGCGCATCGACCGACTTGCCGCGCGCCTGCTCCGGCGACATGTAATGGACCGTGCCACGGACAACTCCGGGATCTGTCGATATAAGGTCCTGCGTCGACGCCTCAAGGTCGAGGCCCTTCCCGTTATTTGCGTCAAAAAGTTTAGCGAGACCAAAGTCAAGCACCTTCACGAGTCCGTCTTCGCGGATCATCGTGTTCTCAGGTTTTATGTCTCGGTGGATGATGCCCGCCTTATGCGCGGCTCTCACGCCATCGGCCATCTGCGATGCAATTCTAAGCGTGTCGGACACCTTTATCGGCCCGCGGCGAAGCCTGTCCCGCAAGGTTTCGCCCTTGATCAGTTCCGATGCGATAAAATGAGAATCTTTGATCTTGCCGATCTCATAAACCGTGAGCAGGTTTGGGTGATTTAGCGCGGATGCGGCTTTCGCTTCCTGTACGAAACGGCGCACGTGCTGGCTGCTTCCCTCGATCGAGGGATGCAAGATCTTGACGGCCGCTTCCCGCCCGAGATCGCTGTCGATGGCGAGGAACACCTCTCCGAGGCCGCCTGCACCTATTTTTTCGCGGACCTCGTACCGACCAATTCTGGTTCCCGGCTGCATCGATCTGTCGTCTTAGTTGAGGGTCTTTGAACGTTTACGTTAAGTGTTCAGACGAAGTTTAGAACGGATATCGATTTTCGCCAAACAATTTTCGCGAAAAAAAAGGCAGCCAGACAGCTGCCCTTCGATACGAATGCTTACGGCCTACGGCTCTGCGACCCAATCAACGCCCGCTATGCTGTCGGAGAGCGTCACCAGCTTGCTGGGCTGCCCGAACTGGTGCCGAAAACTATTGACGGTGATCACATAGGTGCGGCCCGCAACCAAGTTCGGAACGAAGTAATATCCCTGTGGACCGGTCACAACCGAAAATGCCTCGGCGGAACCCATCCCTGCCACAAAGATCCTTGCATTGCGGATACCGCGGCCGTTTGCATCCGTAACTCTCCCCGAAACGCCGGTGGCAGCGGCTGTCGGCGTGCTCAATACGCGGATCACAACGTCATTTCCGTCACCGCCTGAATAAAAGATGCGTGCCGTGAGAGCTGAACCCAGAAAGTTCGGTATCAGTGCCCCATCCGGCAAGCCGGCGAACGTACCATTCACAGGGTCGGTGGAATCATTGCTGATGATCATGAAGGATTGTCCCGGCACCGGTGTGTCCGTACCGCTCAACGAAAGGGCCGCGCCGCCAAG
>JAFAOW010000195.1 GCA_019247455.1 Acidobacteriota bacterium
CAGAGCCAGAAGAACGCGATCGAAAGCCTGAAGAGGTTCAACCGCGAGGAAGCGGAGATCGAAGCGCGGCTGAAGGCTCAGAAGTAACCCCGCCAAAGGTCGATCTAAACGCCCTTTTCAATTCCGAGATCAATAAACTCGCCGACGAGCAGGCGAAAAAGAACGATAACCCGTTCAATTTTGACGGAGTTTCGCTGAAGTCCGTACTCGAGACTCCCGCGCCGGAGTTCAAGCAGCACGTTTACGATCGCATCCTGCCGCAGTTCAAGCAGGCCCTATCGACGCTCAACGAGCCTGATATTCAGAGCACGATGGGTACGTTCCTGCGCAAGCTGTCCGAGTCGTCGTCGGTCGATACCGTGCGCCAATTGCAGCCCTATGTGGTCAAATTCTTTGAAGATCATGTATTGCCGAAAAACGCGAACGGGAGTATAACGGAAGAGGGAACCCAAGATGATGCTGACAGAGGACAATCTGACCGAAATGGTGAAGTCCGCCATGCAGACGAAGGCTCCGCAGATGTTCGAGGAGCTGACGGCAAACGGAACTCTGGAAAAGGTAGCAAGGGATCGAGCAAAGGCGGCACTCGAAACGGACTCGTATCTGAGGAATCAGGCGATAACGGAAACGACGAAAGCCGAGGATCGAGCGAGTTATCAGGAGCGACTTCAGAAGGCCAACCGTCTACAAAATCAGGCGAGGGAAGCGGTGATAGCACAGGCGACGGAGTTCTCGCCGAGCACCACATCGAACGCCGCGACTATGTAGCTCCGCAAGGCAGTCTAGCCCGCGAAGGCTCCTGGAAACAGGCAGCCAAGAATAATCTCGACATAATTGAGTTGGTTAAGAAGCTCGATGCTGAAGGGCGCGATGCTACGCCTGAAGAGCAGAAACTTCTCGCCAAGTACACTGGCTGGGGAGCGTCCGAACTCGCCAATAACATCTTTGCTTATTACCCGCGTTCGGGCTGGGAAGAATTGCACGCCCGGGCCAAAGAGCTTCTTTCCGAAGACGAGTACAAGGTCGCCCGCCAAACCACGCAATACGCTCACTATACGTCGGAGCCTGTCATTCGCGGCATTTGGGACGCGATCAAGCAGCTAGGATTCCAGCACGGCACGATACTTGAGCCGGGAATGGGTATCGGGCTCTTTCCGGTCGCCGCTCCGAAGGCGTTAATGGACAAGTCGCGGTACACCGGCGTCGAGATGGACCCGCTTACCGCCAGAATCGCTCATTATCTATTGCCCGATCAGGCGATACTCCATAACGATTTTGTAAAGCAGAAACTACCGAAGAATCATTTCGATGTTGCTATCGGTAATCCGCCGTTCGCTGATATCAAGATCACGGACGATCCGGAGTACAAAAAGCTACGTCTGCACCTGCACGATTACTTCTTCGCAAAGTCTCTCGACCGAGTGAAACCCGGGGGATTGCTCGTCTTTGTCACATCGAAAGGCACGATGGACAAGCAGAACGACAAGGCCCGTCAGTACATGGCGGACAAGGCCGATCTGTTGGGTGCTATCAGAATGCCGCAGACCGCGTTCAAAGAGAATGCCGGCACGGAAGTAGTTACGGATGTTCTTTTCTTCCGCAAGCGTCTTCCGGGTGAAGAGCCAGCGGGCCAAGCGTGGACTGACCTCAAACCGCTGGAATTGACCTATAACGATAAATACCGCGGCGAGCAGACGGTCACGCAGCACATCAACGAGTATTACGTCGATCATCCCGAAATGGTGCTCGGGAAGCATTCGCTCGAAGGCTCCATGTACGGGCCAAATCAGTATACCGTTGAAGGCCGTGGGGATATCGATCAGCAATTCCGCGACGCTATCAAGAATCTTCCTTCGGGTGTGTTTGCCGGTCAGAAGAAGTCGCAGGATATCGTTCAAAAGACATACGAGCGCGATTGGGACCCGAAGGCGAAAAAGGAAGGCTCACTTTACGTTCACGATGACGGCCGCTTGATGATCCGCGAAAGCGGCGCGGGTGTCGAGGTCGATGCGGTCAAGAAGTTGTCGCCGTCTGAGAAGAAATGGCTGACCTCATACGTCGGGCTGCGGGACGCTCTCAAGCAGGCTCAGTATGACCAGCTACACGCCGAAGATGCGGTAAAAGAAGGTGAGGTTCCGACCGACTGGGAAGCGTCTCTCAAAACTCTCAACGATACCTACGACGCTTTCGTAAAGAAGCACGGTAATATCCTTGCTTTCACCGATACCGAGCGCAAGAAGG
>JAFAOW010000088.1 GCA_019247455.1 Acidobacteriota bacterium
TAGAGCCTTCTTTCGGGACGAGGCGAAAGACGCGAGAGGATTCGCAATGCGGGCATACAGCACCGTTCGGCCACCGTAGCTTTTCAACTAGATCGCGGGCTTTGTCGGCGTCGGAAAAATGCTTTGCGAGGCTTTTTAGATTGATTGTTTCGTCCATTGCTATATCCTCTACTTGAGAATGTAGCAAACAGCTTTGGGTTTGTCAAGTATATAATTCCCCACTAAAAAGTGTTGACAAGATGTTGTATCGGTGTTAAAACTTAACCCAATAAGGACGGCTGAAGGAACGCTCGAAGTGGTTTTTTTGATTCGAAAACCCTCGGGTTTTTGTGTGTTTTGACTCCCACTCGTTAAGAAAGAGAACTCATTTGAGGAGACTTGATACTATGAAAAAAGTGATAGCAATTATGGCGCTCACCGTCGCGGCCCTGTGGATGTCGGGCTGTGGAGCACCGCCGGCAAATAACGGCAACGGAAATACAAATACCAATTCCAATTCCAAACCGACCGCTGCGGCACCGACCGCTGACGCGCTGCTTGCACTAGAGCAGCAGGCGAATGATTCCTATATAAAGGCTGACACGAAGTGGTTTCAGGACAATCTGTCCGACAAGGCCGTCATGAAAATGGGCAAGGACCCGATGGGCAAAGCAGCGATCATCGATATGATCAGCAAGGCCAAGTGCGACGGGGCCTCGGTCAAGCTGAGCGAGGGAGCTGTGTCAAAGATCGACAATGACACCTATGCCTTTACCTATAAGATCGACGGCACGGGCAAATGCGCTGATGAAAAAGGAGCGATGACCGAGCTCAAGCCCACTCGCGCAGCGACCGTTTGGGTCCGCAATGGCGAGAAATGGCAAGCCGTTTGGCACAGTGAGAACCTCATCGTCGATCCTAAGGCTGCATCGGCCGGCAACAAGCCCGCCGCCGACAAGAAGGAGGAGCCTAAGAAGGAAGAGCCAAAGAAGGACGACAAGGCTGCGGCCAACTCTAACTCGGCTTCTAACTCCTCCGCTCCTGCTCCCGCCGGTCCGGCGAAATCGGCCAACACCGATGCTCTTACCAAGACGCATAATGCGGGCTGGGAAGCCTTCATGAAAAAGGATGCAACGTGGTTCAACGCTAACCTCACCGACTCAGCTACGAATGTCGATCCGATGGGCGGAGTCATCACCGGCAAGGCCAACGTGGTCAAGAACTGGACCGAGACCATGAAGTGTGAGGGCATCACCAAGGCGAGCTTCACCGAAGGTTTTGCTGTTAGCATCTCGCCGACGACCGAGATCCTTTTCGGCAAGGGCAACGCTGACGGCAAGTGCGACGGACAACCCAACGGCGACCTTTGGCAGACTGCCTTCTATACAAAAGAAGGCGATGCCTGGAAGCTTGCGTTCATGTTCGAGTCGCTGCCGAACGCAGGAATGTAGGTCCGACCGATCTTCGGATCATTGAGGAGAGGGGCTTTTCGGCCCCTTTTTTTATTTGAAGATCTTTTGTTTGCCGACCATCAGCGAGAGCGCAACAGCAGCGGCAAACGCCAGGCCTGACGCGATGGTCACTCCGTAGAACGCGTTGGTGTAATCGCCGCCATTCCGGTCAGCAAGTGAGCCGGTAATCAGTCCACCGATGGCAGCCCCCGCAACCTCGACCATGGTTACGGCCCCAAGGATCTTCCCTAAACCCTCACCGCCGAACAGGTCCGACGCAAGCCGCTGAAGCAGTACGAAAGTCCCCCCGTATCCTAGAGCAAACGGCAATAGGAAAAACAGTGCTGTACTCGCCGATAGACCAAACAAGACAAGCGATGCAGCGAACATCAACCCTGCGAACCCTGCCATCACGACAACACTTCTAAACTTGTCGCTCAAAAAACCTGCGAGGAACTTTCCGCCGATGCTTACTGCAAAAAGAGCGGATTGTGCGAACGCGGCCGTACTCGCCGCGACCCCGATCTTCGGGCTTTGTAAATAGAGGATGAATTGTTGACTCGTAACAAAGATCGGGTAAAACACTAGGGCCGCACACGCCGCGAAGAGCCAAAATACCGGTTTCTTGATCGCGCTCAACAGTCCGTCTTGCGCCGTCTGTAGGGCAACATCTGCTTCCGTTGGAGCCTCGCTCTCGCGAATAAAAAATAGTACGCAAGGTAGCAGCACGAGCCAGACAACGAGACTTATTTCCCACATTGCGGTTCGCCATCCATAGGCGGCGATCAGCGGTGCAGCGACTAACGGGATGATGACCCCGCCGATACTCGTACCCGTCAAGGCGATCCCGAGCGCAGTTCCGCGTTTTTCTCCGAACCATTTCGAGATCAAATAAACGTTCGGTGCGACGCCGACAAATCCGAGCGAGGCGCCCATCAGGAAACGCGCGAAATAAACTGTCGACGCGCCGTACGCGATGGAATGAATTATGAGCCCCGCACCGAGCAGAACACATCCCAGGATCATCAGCGCCCGTACGCGAATAAAAGTCAGCAGCCAACCGCCCAGCAGCGAAAAAACACCCGAGGCAAGAAAGGTGATATTCGCGCCCGTTGCGATAAAGGATTCGGCGCGCGGCGCGTCGATAGCGCCAATGGCGACAAACTCCTCGCGAATAGGTTTGTAAAACGGAGGCAGGCCGCCGATGGACAGGCCGTTGCCGATCACAAGTGCAAGGGTCGAGATCGCGACTATTACCCAGCCGTAAGTGTTGCTGCGAGTGTTGTCCAACTTACTTCTCGAAACTTAGGTAAAGATACATTCCACGTTCGCCGCGACTCGGACCAACGCCTAGAGGGACAGCAACACCGGGGACGACCTGGAACCCATTCTTCAGATTCCATGCCCAGCGCACGCCGGGATTTAGCAGAAGCGCATAGTCATTAGAGGTGCGGCCCGGTGAGCTAACGCTCTGATTCCGATACCACGCCGTTTCGAACATCAGATTAAAATTCCATTTCGCAAGAAAGATCGTGCTCTGACCAAGGTTGAACGCCGTCGTTGTCGCTTTGTCTCCGGCCTTGTTGCGAGCATGAGGCGTCACGGTCACTCCCGCGTTCCAATGTGTGACGAGCTTTTTCGCGACCTTCACACTGATGGGTATATTGAACTGGTACCCAACAGCTCCCGCGCCGCGGCCCTTTTTGAAGTCACCGGTCGGCAGGATTACCGAGAATCGCGGAGCGGCAGCAACCCGGGCGCCTTCCTTCATACCGGCGATCTGATAGCGGTAATTGATATACGTATCGCCGATCCCCACTCGCCCGTCAGCACGCACGACATTGATCGTATAGCTGAACTGATGCTGCTGCACCTTTATCGGGTACTCATTCGTGAAGCTGTATCCCCAGTCCCCATTGCGTGTGCGAAAGAATGTGTGAATGTACTGGATCACGCCCTTCTCTTGGTTGTACGCCTCCTCGATAAGGAAGCTGTTGTCCTCGATCGGATCCGGCGTCTGCGCAGAAGCGGCAATGGTCGGAGCAAGCAGTGTGACAAGCAGAAAGAGTTTTCTCATGAGGGTTTGCGAGTATACGTCTTGATGTATTCGGGTACGTCAACACCCGACTTGAGGCGGTCATCCGGGATCGGCATGCCCGGGATCAATTCAAGCGGCAGCACGCCCGCCCAGACCGAAAGGTCGTAGTCCTCATCGTCGTCGACGGGGCCCCCCGTTCGGATCTTCGCCGACGCTTCCGAGATCGCGAGCTTCAGCACCGACGTAGCCTTTAGCTCCAACTCCGTCGGCGGCCTGACCTCCGCCCAGCGACCGGGGGCGACGTGCTCGCTGAACGCAAACAGTGCGTTTTCCTTTTCCTCTGCATCGATGACTTGCTCGGCTTTCCCAAGGATCACGACCGAACGGTAGTTCATCGAGTGATGAAAGGCAGACCTCGCCAGT
>JAFAOW010000176.1 GCA_019247455.1 Acidobacteriota bacterium
AGGCGGCTCGTCTGATCTACGGCGAACATCCCTATGCCACTGTATCGCCGAAGGCTGAGGACATTGAGAAGCTCGATCGGGCAGAACTCGCGGCCTTCCATGCGACGACCTTCATACCGAACAATGCGATGTTGATCGCCGTCGGCGACGTCAAAAAGGACGAATTTCTCGAAGAGCTCAACGAACAGTTTAAGGACTGGCAGCCCGGCGAAAAGGCGGAATCAAAGTTCTCCGAGATCCCTGAGCGTTCGGCCCGCAGCCTGACCGTCGTCGACCGGCCGGGGTCCGCACAGTCGAACATAATCCTCACGAACTCGGCCATAGATCGAAGAAGCCCGGATTATTTTCCGATGCTCGTCATGAACCAGGTGCTTGGAGCAGGTGCGTCGTCACGGATATTCATGAACCTACGGGAAGAGAAGGGATACACTTACGGAGCATACACACGCTTGAATACGCGCAAGCTGGCTGGGGACATCGAGGCGACCGCCGAGGTGCGAAATGAGGTCACTGGCGACTCGCTGAAAGAGTTCTTTTATGAACTTAGCCGCATTCGTGACGAAAAGGTCGGTGATGATGAGATGAGTGATGCGAAGAACTTCCTGACCGGTGTTTTCCCGATCCGGGCGGAGACACAGGAGGGGCTGACCAACCTCATCATCAACCAGCATCTTTATGGGCTGCCCGAAGATTACCTTCAGACGTATCGCGAAAAGGTTAACGCTGTGACCGCAGACGATGTTCAAAGGGTCGCTCGCGAACATGTGCGTCCCGATGAAATGGCGATAGTGGTAGTCGGCGATGCCCAACAAGTCCTTCCCCAAGCATCGAGTTACTCCGATAGTGTCGAGATCTTCGACACGGAAGGGAATCCGAAGGGCTAAAACATGGCCTGTGGGAAGTGTGCCCGATGATACCTCAGAACATTACCGGCATCTCGCTACCGCTCAAGTTTCTGCCTATGCAGGCTCGGTGAATTGGATGATCGCGAAATCTGCACCAGACGGATCGGCGACCATTGCCATTCTCCCCACACCCGGGGCGTCAAAAGGAGGTACGCGGACGCTGCCTCCATGTTCAGCGATCTTTGCGACGGTCTCGTCGGCACTTGTGACGGCCACGTAACTCGCCCAATGTGACGGCACTCCCGGGGGCCAATTCTCGTCGATCTGCATCATGCCGCCGGCGGCGGTCCCGTCCATGGTGATCTCTTTGTAAGGGACGGGCGATAGTTTCGATTGGTCAAGGGCCCAGCCAAACATTTCCGAATAAAAACGGACGGCCGCATCGAGATCTTTTGTTCGCAGCTCACGCCAACAGATCGTGTTCGGTTCAGGAATTTTGAATTCAGCCATATTGCCTCCTATTTCGCGGTGAACGTTGCGATCATCGCGCCGGTCGGGTCTTGCATGATGGCAATGCGACCGACGTTCGGGACGTCCATGACCTTATGGACACTCGCGCCGAGTGCTTTCGCCTTTTCCGCATTAGCATCAACGTCGTCCACCGCTACATACGTCATCCAGTGGGCAGGCGGAGGGTTGCCGTCGAACCAGTCGGGGTTGATCTGGTAGAGTCCGCCGGCGGGGAAGTCGCTCTCGCCGGTAGTGAACTCCCGATAGTCCATCCCTGAATTAGAGGCATCGCCCCCTTTGAACTTCCAGCCGAACACGGCTTCGTAGAAGGCCTGGGTCTTATCTGCATCGCTGCTTGCTATTTCGCTCCAGCAAAACGAACCTTGTTTCGGCTGCGGCATGCCAGCCATTTCACTCGCTTCTTCAGCCATTTAAGATCACTCCTTGTCCAAGTTTTATGTAAAGCAACGGTACTTTATGAGAGTACCGTTTGTTACGCAAGCCATGAGAGGAGGGTTTTGAGTTGTGACGCGGGAGTTTGGATTGACGCTTTTTTTGGAGGGCGCTCGTGGAGATCACAACTCAAAACTCTTGTCTGCAGACGACACTTAACCGACGCGTCGCATCGGTACGGCGGTGTTTCTCTGCAAATTCTGCAGATGCTCGATCAGGTCGGAGGCTGCGCGTTTGGAAAGTTCCTCGACCGAGCAACGCATCAGTGAGGCGCATTCTTTTTCCGCGTCGACATTCGCATCGCGCGCTATGGCCCGTATTAGCCCCAGCTGCTTGCTCGTGACCATATCGCCGATAGATTTTGCAACAGGGTTGTCTACTCGCGTCGTGACCGCGGCCTGCACGGGCAGATCCTCGCCCTCGACCGAGTCGAATTCTTTTTTATAGAGCTCGCGAGCGATGCCGAATTTTACGGCGGCTCGTTTTAGGGCGTCGTGCTCCGCTTTCTTGATGCCGGTCTCATTGATCGCCTTACCGGTCCCGATCCCCTCGCGGGTAACGCCGTCGATGGTGATGGCTACCGTTACCGTTATGATCTCGCCGATCGAACGAATATCTTTGACCGTGTGGGCCCAGTTTGGCGCGTGTTCATC
Organism: Acidobacteriota bacterium; assembly: GCA_019247455.1. Taxonomy (GTDB): domain Bacteria; phylum Acidobacteriota; class Blastocatellia; order Pyrinomonadales; family Pyrinomonadaceae; genus OLB17. Next base: position 2,462 of record JAFAOW010000176.1, read on the forward strand.
GAGTATGTCGGCGACGGTGTGCCATTCCACGTATTCGACCATGTGAACATTGCCATTCCGGTCCCGGCGGCCCGCTCGCTGGCGGATAAGGTCGGAGCTCACCGGTTCGCGAAGCTCGCGGAGGGTGGCCGAAAAATCCAGCACATTATTGACCGCCTCCATTTCGGGATGGATCTCAGTGACGTTAGTTGAGGTGTTTTCATTCGTCGTGTTGCGTTTCATTTTGTCTCCTGTGTGTTAATGACCATGCAGATCATTCTGTACGCCGCTTTACGCGACTCAGTTTTAGTGTCAAATAAAGCTGCATACGTTGCAGCTATGAAACAATGTAGCAGATAAATTTCTTTGTTGCAAGCATGAAATTTCATGTTGCAATTAAAAAACTCGTGTGTTATGTTTTATCCATGAAATGCGAGGCGCATAAATGAGACTGGCAATTTCATGGAGGAAAAGGAGAACCTATGGCTTATAACAAAATGGAAAGTTTGATCAACACGGCGGACCTCGGCAAGGCGATCAAGCGCCGCCGCGAAGAGTTGAAGCTTAGTCTTCGGGACGTCGCGGATGTCATCGACGTGTCCGCGTCGACGCTGTCGCGCATCGAGAATGGAACCGGCCGGCCCGATGCAGACAATATCGCGCGGATCACAAGATGGCTGGATATGCCGGTCGACCGGCTTATGAAGCCTGCCTCATCGTCCGTAGAGCCCGTCATTTATTATCCGCATGAGCCGACGACGGAGATCATCGAGGCCCACCTTCGGGCTGATCCCAATTTGACCTCCGAAACAGCTCAGGCCCTTTCGGAGCTTTTCCGAGTTGCTTATAAGCAGTTCAGCAAGCCTGGTGCGACCAGCAAGAAAAAGAAATAACCTTAACGAACCTTCAAATACATAGAATCACACTCAAGACGAATATGAAGCACACAAGCGATACATCAAGCGGTTATATCGGGCAATTCGGACTAGACACGGCAGCGGTCCTTTTCTTCCTGGCACTGGAGTATGGAAGGGAAGTCAGACTAACCTCGATCGACGGCCTATTTATGCTGATCACGATGGGAATGGTGGCTGTGCTTCCGTACTTCCTGCCTTCGCGGTGGGAGCAGCCGTCTTTTGTCAGTTGGATGATCGCCCGTTCGTCGGTCGCTGTCCTGGGCCTGGTTTGCGGTGCGGTCTTCAGCTTCAGTCTCGGAGTGGTTATACCTGAGGCCTTACGGTTCGCTCCGATGACGATGCTGATAGTGGTCGCCATGGTCAGCTGTTATGTACAGTTCTATTGTCTTTTGAAACTCCGCCCGGCGAAATAGGCAAAAGGCTCCGGGTGAGAGCACAACGGATCCGCACGTGTATCGGGAACACGCGCGGATCTTTTTTTGTTAGGATGAAAACGACGCGGGATACCACTAAGATCATGAATGTAGACGGTGAGGCAGTCGCCATTCTGCCGGATTGGGCCGTTACCAAACTGAATCCCGATGGCGAAACCAGGTAGAGTTTCGGGAGAACAAGGAAGGCATCGTCCTGCTCAGCAATAAGGAAGAAAGCGCGAATTCGCCACTCGACGAGATCTGATCAACCAGCAGCGATCGCTGCCGGCTCGGCAACCAGTTCGTGAAGAGCCGTTACCTGCTGCACCAGATCAAGATATTGTCCGGGCGTCAGGGCCTGGGCACCGTCGCATAGGGCCTCTTCGGGACAGGGATGGACCTCGATTATGAGGCCGTCGGCGCCGACGGCAACGCCGGCACGGGCCAGGGGCGTGACCATGTAGTTGTGACCCGTTCCATGAGAAGGATCGACAATTATCGGCAAGTGAGTAAGCCGATGGACCGCCGGAATGATCGAGAGGTCCATAGTATTCCGTGCGTGCTGTGCGAAGGTCCGGATACCGCGTTCGCATAGAATGACGTCGTAATTGCCCTCGGCCATGATGTACTCGGCGGCGAGAAGGAGTTCATCGAGGGTCGCAGAAAGGCCGCGTTTGAGCAGGACCGGCTTCTCGATCTGACCCGCATACTTGAGCAGAGAGAAATTCTGCATGTTGCGGGCCCCTATCTGGACGCAGTCGGCGTACTTCGCGACTGCGTCAACGCCATGTTCATCCATCGCCTCGGTTACGATGTTCAGACCAAATTGGTCACGCACCTCAGCAAGCATCTGGAGACCTTCAATACCGAGCCCCTGGAATGCGTACGGTGACGTTCGTGGTTTGAAGGCGCCGCCGCGGAAGAATTTTGCACCGCTTTCTGCAACGACCTTCGCCGTCGCAAATACCTGATCGCGATTCTCGAGGGCGCACGGCCCGGCGATGACGGCGAGCTCTGAACCGCCGATCGTCGCATTGCCAACTTTGACGATGGATTTCTCAGGCCTTAGGTCGCGCGAAATTAGCTTGTAGGGCTTGGTGACGCGGATCGCCTCAGCAACCCCTGAGAGGTTCTCAAAGTGGGCGGGATCGATCGCCCCGCGGTTCCCAGTTACTCCGATGGCCGTACGGCTCTCGCCCGGCATGGCATGGCCGCGAAAGCCAAGAGCCTCGATCACCTTGATAACTTTTTCTACGTCTTCGGTCCTTGCATCGGACCTCATTACGATGAGCATAAATTTCTTAGAGCCTCAACATCGGGAAAACTTAAACTTTAGGTTTCGGCGCCCTGATTTGCAAACCGAGGCAGCAGGCCACGAACGAACTGGCCGACGGCGTCAACGGCCTCATTCGGATGCCTCTCTATTTGACTCACGATCGCTGAACCGACAACGGCAGCGTCTGCGAATCGCCAGACATCTCTGATCTGCTCGGCTGTGGAGATGCCAAAGCCGACGGCGATGGGCAATTCAGTGAACTCGCGCATTCTGACGACTAGCTTTTTGGCCTCGTCGCTTACCCTGCCTTGAGTTCCCGTTACACCCGCACGTGAAACGGCATAAACGAAGCCTCGTGCATTCTTTGCGATAGCCGAGAGCCTCTCGTTCGTGCTCGTCGGTGCGACCAGGGAAATGAGATCGAGGTCATTCTGAGCAAGCTTGCGCGAGATCGCTGCTGCTTCCGAATCGATCACGTCGGTCAGGAGGAGCCCGTCAACGCCCGCATCCCTCGCAGACTTAGCGAAGCGATCGCAGCCCATGCGCATGATCGGATTGAAGTAACTGAACAATACGACCGGGACTTCAGAGCGTCGGCGGAAGTCCGCGGCCAGATGCAGCACATCGGGAAGAGTAACTCCGTTTTCGAGCGCCCGTTGAGACGACCTTTGGATCGTCGGCCCATCAGCCATCGGGTCGGAGAAGGGAACGCCGAGCTCGATAACGTCAGCGCCCAGATCGGCCAGTTTGAGGCAGACCTCAAGCGAAGAGGCGAGATCAGGGTCTCCGGCCGTGACGAAGGGGATGAAGCCCTTGCGTCTGCCTTCACGAAGAAGTTTGAACTGTCGCTCGATCCGATTCATTGATGATCCAACTGGGCCCGCTCACCCGTGCATTTTTGACAGGCCTTGCACCTGATTCACATCCTTATCTCCGCGTCCTGAAAGGTTGACGATCATGATCGAATCACGCGTCATCTCGGGTGCGATCCTAGCGGCATATGCGACGGCGTGCGAAGATTCGAGCGCCGGAATAATGCCCTCAGTTTCGGACAAGAGTTTGAACGCCGCTAGGGCTTCCACATCATCAGATGAAACGTATTCAACGCGGTTAGTGTCGTGTAGATCGGCGTGCTCAGGGCCGATGGAGGCGTAATCCAGGCCTGCGGAGACCGAATGTGTGGCGACGATCTGGCCATGCTCATCCTGCAGGATGTAGCTGCGTGTCCCCTGCAAAACTCCAGTTGACCCTCCGTTCATGAATCGCGCAGCGTGATCGCCAACCTCCTTTCCGCGGCCGCCGGCTTCAACGCCGATCATTCGCACTTCATCGTTTAAGAATGGATGAAACAGGCCGATGGAGTTCGAGCCCCCGCCGACGCAGGCGACGAGCGTGTCGGGAAGCCGCCCTTCGTGCTCGATGATCTGCTCGCGGGCCTCGCGGCCGATCACGCTTTGAAAGTCGCGTACCATCAGCGGATACGGATGAGGACCGAGCGCGGAGCCGAGAAGGTAATAGGTCGTATCGACATTCGTGACCCAGTCGCGCAAAGCCTCGTTGATGGCGTCTTTAAGCGTGCGGGAACCGCTGTCAACTCCCCGTACCTCGGCTCCAAGCAAGCGCATCCGGAAAACGTTCAATTCCTGTCTGCGCATATCCTCGGTGCCCATGTAGACGACACACTCGAGTCCGAAGAGAGCGCAAACCGTCGCCGTAGCAACACCGTGCTGGCCGGCTCCTGTCTCGGCGATTATTCGTTTTTTACCCATTCGACGAGCAAGCAGGATCTGACCGAGGCAGTTGTTGATCTTGTGGGCTCCGGTATGGTTGAGGTCCTCACGTTTGAGATAGATCCTCGCGCCGCCCAGCGACTCGGTAAGGCGGCGAGCAAAATAGAGGGGGGTGGGGCGGCCCGAATAGTTTTTGAGCAAGTCGCTTAGCTCTGCCTGAAATGCCGGGTCATCCCGGTACGAAAAATACGCGGTGGTAAGTTCGTCGAGCGGCGCGACCAGCGTTTCGGGCACGAATCTGCCGCCGTACTCGCCCCAATATCCTTGCTCGTTGGGTTCGTGGTTCATATTGCTTCTTTTGCACGCCGGACGAACTGCCTCACTTTCTTTCGATGTTTTATCCCATGAAACCTTTCCAGTCGGCTGCAGGCATCGACCGCGAACGGCCGTACCGTAGTGACCGCCTTTCGAATATTATCGGGGCCCAGTCCTCCTGCGAGATAAACGCACGCCCCTTCTTCCACCGCTTTGCGAGCCACAGTCCAGTCGAAAACCTCGCCGGTGCCTCCGGCTTCGGTATCGCTATACGTATCCAGAAGGATCGCGTTCGCCGTGGTCTCAAAAGATGCCCGGCTTTCGCCGGCTCGAACCTTTATCGACTTGATGATCTCAACATTCTCCGGAAGATCTCTACGCAACAGTTGAATATCGCTATCGGATTCACTTCCGTGGAGCTGTACAGCGTCAAGTCCTACCTTGTCTACGATCTCTTTGATCTCACTTACCGGAGAATCGACAAAGACCCCGACCTTTACGAGCTTGTTGCGGATCGCATTTGAGATCATCGCTGCACGTTCAGGAAGGATGTAACGCGGACTCGTCGTCGAGAAGTTGAAGCCTATCGCGTCGGCCCCTGCTCGCGCAGCACGCTTAGCGTCATTCAAATTGGTGATACCGCAGATCTTTACGAATACGGATGTCTCGCGTTTCTCGTCTCGTAGACGCGTGCCTAGATACCAGACGATGAAGATGTTTATTCCGAGTGCGATCAAGCGAACCCAGGTGAAGCGCTCGTAAAGCTCGTAGATCTCGATTGGAGTAAAAAGGGCGGTGCCGATCACGGTCAGGTACTCAGCCCATCGCTTTTGCAGCCATAAGCCGATGCCCTCAACGTAGAGAAGGGCGGCGTAAACGAAAGATACCGCACTAAGCTGAAAGATCTGCTTATCACCGACGCCGACGAGTTTTTGCAGTGCGTCGCGGATGAAGCGATTCCCGGTATCGATGCCGTGTCGAGTTACGAAATCATAAGCCCACTCGTGGACGTCGCGGCCCATCAGGGCCAGCAGCTTATATCCGACGAGGATGAGGAGCGTCGCCTTGACCACTTTTTCGAGCGAGATGAGGTGGATCGTCCATGTGCGCTCACGGCGTGTTTGATTTTTGTAGCGAAGGTGGAGTCTGGTCACGCGGCACCTCCGATAAGCGAGGCCAGGATCTCGGGCGATCGCATCAGGCTTTCCCCTATCAAAAAACCGTCAAATCCGAGGCCCCTTAGTTCGTCGATCTCATCGCGTGTCGATATTCCGCTCTCCGCTACCATTAGAACGCCCTCCGGCTTGTGCTTGATCAGCTCACGTGAGACGTCAAGCGAGACCTCAAGCGAATAGAGGTCGCGATTGTTGACACCTATCAGCGATGCTCCAGCGCTGATCGCGATACGCAGTTCTTCTGCGGTATGGACCTCAACGAGGGCATCCAGCCCGAGGTGGTCAGCGATCGCCATTAAAGCCTCCAGATCGCCCGGGGGCATCGCGGCAACAATGAGAAGTACTGCGTCCGCAGCTGCAACCCCCGTCTCATAGACCTGGCACTCGTCGATAATGAAGTCCTTCCGAAGCACCGGCACTGTGACCGCCTCGCGCACATCGACTAGCTCCGTGAACGAACCCATAAAATATTCGGGTTCGGTGAGCACCGAGATAGCGGCTGCCCCTCCGCCGACATATTTCTTTGCCTGCGCGACTGGGTCAATGTCTTTGTTGATCACGCCCCTTGATGGCGAAGCACGTTTTATCTCCGCGATCACGTTCATACGATCCTTTTGTGATAGGGCAGCCCTTAACGCATGTCGAGGTTTGTCCGCCCGCATGCGCTCCCCCAGCCGACGGAAATTTGGCAGCTGAGGGTTGTTCTTCAACCCTTCGATCCTCTTTCGGGTCTTAGCGACTATCGTATCTAGAAAGGCCTTACTCACTTTTTTTGTAACGCTCCTAGTTTATCTCTCGCCCCTCCGGAAGAAATACTCTTGCGGGCCATTTCACACGCGCAGAAAAGATCCTGTGCACCCCCCGCAACGAAGATCGCCGCCGCGGAGTTGATCAGCACCAATGTTTCAGCATCACTTTCGCCGAGCTTGCCCTCAATGAGGTCTCGGATGACCGCCGCACTTTCGGCTGGCGAGCATTGCCGGGGAAGGTCGTTCCGGAAATGAGCAATGCCCATATCCTTAGCGGTTACATGGAACTCACGAGTGCCGATAGGAGTAACCTCAGCAAGAGTGGAATTGCCGGTCAGGGATATCTCGTCAAGCCTATCGTGCCCGTTGACGATCCAGGACTTCTCGGTGCCAAGACGAGCGAGCACATTTGCCATCTTGCTAACTAGCTCTCGACTCCAAACGCCGATCACTTGATGACCCACGCCGGCAGGATTGCAAAGTGGCCCGAGACAGTTAAAGATCGTTGCCCGTTTTACTCGCTTTCTCGCTCGCGCAAGCGTGGGCGAGAGTGAGTGATGCCGCGGCGCGAACATGAAACAAATACCATGTTTATGGAGGTTTGATTCGGCTTCCTCGGGCGACACGTCGACCTCAACGCCAAGATGCCCAAGAACGTCCGCACTTCCTGAGGTACTCGTAGCGGCGCGGTTGCCATGCTTTGCGACCGGAACTCCTGCCCCCGCGACCACAAAGGCCGCAGCGGTCGATACATTGAACGTTTTTTCGGAGCTTCCGCCGGTCCCAACGATATCTACGCAGGCGAGATCCTTTGTATCAACTCTTTTCATCCGTGCCCGCAGAATAGACGCGAATCGGTAAAGCTCATCCTCCGTCGCTCCCTTTGTGGCCCAGGCGGCAAGAAGTTCGGTGAGTGCTTCCTCGTCTGTTTCAGTGATGAGGCCGTCAAACAACACCTCAGCATCGTACGGCGAGACGTCGCGGCGGGCGTGAAATTCGTTGGTGTAATGGCGGATCGCTTCGTTCACGAAGAAGCCTCCGCTAATCCGACGGCCTTTAAAAGGCCGCGGGCTTTGTTGACAGTCTCATCAAACTCGGATGCCGGATCGGAGTCTGCGACTATTCCGGCACCAGCCTGAACGCGAGCGACTCCATTCTCGAGCACAAGGGTACGGATCGC
>JAFAOW010000229.1 GCA_019247455.1 Acidobacteriota bacterium
AGAAGCAGTTGCCGCCTCAAAAGGCCCAGCACCAGTTCGTGACACAGTCTCGCATCCTTTGGACTAAGGAATTCCTCAACCTCGGCCAAAAGTGATGATGAGTTTTGAGATGGATCTTGGAGTTTCAGCAGCACTTCAAATGCTGCCTTCCGGCCCGGCGACACTGTCATTCGGTGCCCTTAGCATGTCTTTGGGACAGGTCCCGACCACTGCCTTTCTTCAGATCGTGATCGACCGTGATCCGCTCATCGAATACAAAACACTCGCCCTTCCACAGACTTTCTTCTTTAGGGACCTGCTCGAGATATTTGAGGATTCCGCCCTCGAGCTGATACACCTCCGAGAACCCTTTCTCTAGAAGATAGGGCGCAAACTTCTCGCAACGGATTCCACCTGTGCAAAAAACCGCGACCCGTTTGTGTTTATTGGGATCCATGTTGTCCGCCACATAAGTCGGGAGTTCGCTGAACTTTGTTGTCCCTGGGTTCACGGCCCGCGCGAAGGTTCCTGTCTGGTATTCGTAAGCATTCCGAGTATCTAAAACAAACACTTGCGGATCGGATATCAGTTCATTCCACTGGTCGGCAGAAACGTGGGTTCCAACTCCTAGATTTATGTCGACCCGGCGCTTCAATGTAACGATCTCCGGCTTGATCTTGACATCGATCTTTCTAAATGGGGCAGAATGATGAAACGATGATTTCGGCGTGATCCGCGACTTGATCACGCTCTCGGCGATCACCAAAAACTTTCTGAGCGGTTCAGAGTCGCCGCAGATCATTCCGTTATAACCTTCTTCCGCTAGAATAATGGTCCCCCGGACGCCCGTCTCTCGCATCGCCTCTCTGAGAGACTCACGGACCTCCACCAGCCCCGCCAGGGGACAGAACTCATAAAATGAATTGATCTCGATCACTGACCCAGGAATTCTCCAGCTTCTAGTTTCACGCCGTTTAGAAAGGCCCTAACCGCCATGCGTTGCCTGCCCTCGATCTGAAGCTCCTCGATCCGCAGCAGTGTACCGTTACCGCAGGAAACAAGTAGATCCTCCCCGTGAGCAATCATTATCTTGCCCGGTTCGCTCGCTTTTATGTCGCGATTCTTCTCTTCCACCGCGCTCCAAATGGTAAGACGCTTGCCTTCGCGAAATGTAAAAGCACTCGGGAATGGTTGGAAGCCGCGGACCCGATTCGCAATAACGGTCGCTGTCTTCTTCCAATCTATTTCTCCGTCTTCGCGTTTCAATATTGGGGCTAGAGTCGCCTCGGAATCATCCTGCGGGATCGCGACGATCGAATCGATCTCTGTCAGGGTTCGCGATAGGACTTCAGGGGCAAGCTCCGCCAGTCTTGCTAACAGATGTTCCGACGTCTCGCGCTCGTCGATCGTGCTTCTGTCCTGCAGCAGTATGTCACCCGTGTCGAGCCCAGCGTCCATCCGCATCGTGGTCACGCCGGTGACGGTATCACCGTTCACAATGGCCCAATTGACCGGAGCCGCGCCGCGATATTTAGGTAGCAGCGAAAAGTGAACGTTTATTGCTCCATACCGAAACGCATTCAAAAACTCCTGCGGCAGGATCCTCCCGTAGGCAATAACTACAGTGACATCCGCCCCGCTCGAACGAAACTCACTAATAGCTTCCGCCGTCCGGATATTAAGCGGCTGAAAAACAGGCAGGTCTTTTTCGGCAGCAAACAGCTTGACTGGCGACGACCTCAACTTCTTGCCTCTTCCCGAAGGACGATCGGGTTGGGTGTACACGGCCACTATTTCATGCCCATCCTCAAGCAGGCGCTCCAGCGAAGGCACAGCAGCTTGAGGCGTCCCCATGAAAACTATCTTCATTTCGGTCGAAATCCAAACGCATCCGCCATCACAAAAAATATCCAGTTCTCTTCCATCGAACCGTGGATCAAATAGGAATCTACTCCGGTCGCGAAGATCGCTACATCCTCACCTCCATGGGTTTCATCCGCGAGCGGAATTGTCGCCTCCTGCTCGTAACTCGGGTCCTCGGTATCAACCTTAGTAAGATCCGGCCTTCCCTTGGCTATTCCCTTCACGCCCCGTGTATCGGCCGGATACTTCTTCGAGCCCTCCGCCTGTTGGTTCGTCGCCCCCGTGTAACCTCTACCGCTCGTATAATTTAGGGTAGTGTAGGGCCTGCCAAGTTGGTCCCGTTTGTAATCGGGTTCCAGGTTTCCGTCCGTCCCGATCTCGCGAACCAGCCCAAGGATGTTGTTGCCGCGTGCCGGATAGCCCATGATCGTCAGCGTGTGGCTGTGATCAGCCGTAACGATGATGAGCGTGTCGTCAAGATTGACCTTACCGACGGCAGCACGCACCGCGTTCGACAGTTCGACCGTGTCTTGCAACGCGCGGTACGCGTTTCCGGCGTGATGGGCCTGGTCGATCCTGCCCCCCTCTACCATTAGAAAATACCCTTTCTTATTCTGCGAGAGGATATCGATCGCCTTCGTGGTCATTTCGGTCAGCGAAGGCTCGTCGAGCTGCTTGTCGACGCGGTCCTTGTCGAATTGCATATTGTCTGTCGCGAACAGCCCCAGGACATGCTTCGCCTTTTTAGGATCGATCGCCGCAAGTTGCTGCTTGTTGTACACGACAGCCGAACCCGGCTGTTTCGCTACCCATTCCTGAGTGAGGTCTCGGCCATCGAGTCGCTCACCTTTCACATTTGGGAGGATCGGGTCCGCCTTCGTATTCGGAATGAACTTATTCCGCCCGGCACCAAAAGCAACCTCAAGACCGTCGCCATGCCTGAACTCGATCAATTGTCGAGCGATGTCCGGGAACTTTGCGTCGTACGCATCCTTTTTTCTTATCTGAATGTCCCGATCAGATTCCCAATCACGATCTGCGGTATGCGCATAACACGCGCCGGGTGTAGCGTGCGTCACACGGGTCGTCGTCACCACACCGGTAGATTTGCCCACATCTTCTGCCATCTCAAGCAGCGTTTTCGTCTCATGGCCGGCAACCGTTTTGTAATCTGCATGGACGATTCCCTGATCTACCGAGAGTGTTCCCTCATCAGTCTTGACGCCTGTCATGATCGCACTCATTGTCGGAGCCGAATCGGAAGTCTGCTGATTGGCGCTGTACGTTTTCGATAACGCCGAGTACGGGAATTCCTCAAAGCTCAGTCTGTTTTCCTCGCCGCTCTCCCCGCGCAGCTGCCCTTCAAAGATCCTGGCGGCCGTCAGCGTAGAAACACCCATGCCGTCGCCGAGAAAGAGAATAATGTTCTTTGCCTTTCCCTTTCGGATCTTCTGGGATTTGGAGCGGTCGATCGCGTTCCAACCGTCGCGCCGCCAAGTTTCAGCAGATTCTTGACGTTTCACGGGAAACGGTTCCTGAACCGCCTGTCCAGACGCGGACAAATACGTTACAAGCACTAACAATGCGGCCGTCGCTCTAATTAGGATTCTCATATCAATAATAAAAAGGTGCTAAGTTCAAGAACTGAACTTAACACCATTCACCCACGGGGGCTAAATCAAGCGGATCAGAATCCGCAGTGGTAATTCGAGCCCTCGAAAGCTTTTGCCCACTTTGAACCGTTTCGCTTGTACACCGTAAAACCGGCGCCTTCGAATGACTGTTTGTAGGTGAAGATCTCGCCCGTGCCGTCGCCGTCATAGTCATATGAGTCAAGCAGCAGCTCATGCAGCGTCCCCTCGTCTATGTCCTTTAGCGAAGCTCCACTCATCAGGCCCGATTGGTCTATCGTCCTGTATTCACGATAGCCGATCGAGTATTTTCCGTTACTGCCTCGTTGGGCAATAAAGAAAAGCAGACCGCGGGTAAGTTTATCGATCTCGATCCAATATGACGCTACAAATTCGGGCTTTCCATCGTTGTCGACGTCTATTGCGGTCAGGTTCTGGTAGTGCAGCAGCTTTGGAGTAAGCTTCTGTTTTGCGTATTCGGCTTTTGCGAGGGCGTCCATTTCCGCCTTTTCGGCGTCGGTGGGCTTCCGTCGGAAGCTTCCTGTTGTTGATTTGATCGGAGCGCTCGTGGCAAGTCCCATGACGAGCCCCTTTAACGTCACCTTTGAGCTTTTTGTGGTGACCGTGCCCATATTCTTCGAACACTCGGCCTTTGGGTCCGAACTTTTCGCGGTGACCGTGCCAACATTCGCTCCGCCAAAGATCAACTTATAGACGGTCCCCGGTTTGTAATAGGCCTTGTCGAATGCGGAAATAACGTTAGGCGAGGCGTCACCGCCCACGGCCGCCTCGAGTTTGCCTTTATTCACATACGCGATCGGCTCTGCGCTCGTACCGTCGCTGAGCACAGCAAAGATAATGGGTTTGACGGGCTTCTGTGCTGCGGCGATCCCGCCCGCTACGAAGAGAACGCAGACCCCCGCCGCCAGTCGTGAGACATTTTTGATCTTCATTACATTTTTCCTTTTTGAGGTCCTAGATCTTTTGCGAGGTCGATTTCCCTTGCATGAACTGCAGAAGGTACTCGCGGCCGCCCGCCTTCGAATCCGTTCCGCTCATATTAAACCCACCAAAGGGGTGAACGCCAACCAGGGCGCCCGTACATTTGCGGTTCAAATAGAGATTGCCCACATGGAAATCACGCTTTGCGCGGTCGAGCCTTTCCTGCGATGCGGAGAATACCGATCCCGTAAGGCCAAATTGCGTATCATTCGCGATCTCAAGAGCGTGGTCGAAATCTCGGGCCTTTATCACCGCAAGTACGGGTGCAAAGATCTCTTCCTGTTCGATCGTATCGCCGGGCTTTACCTCGTCAATGATGGTCGGCTCAACGAAGAACCCCTTCGTATCATCGCCAGTTCCACCCGTCAAGAGTTTGCCGCCCTCGTCAAGGCCTTTGCGGATGTACCCCATCGTCGTGTCGAACGAGCGTTTGTTGATCACCGCTGCGACGTTGGTGGCGCTGTCTTCTGGCTGGCCGATGTTAAGTTTCTTGGTCAGATCCACTATCTTCTCAACAAGCTGATCATGGACCGTTTCATCTACGATAAGGCGTGAGCACGCAGAACATTTCTGTCCCTGGAAACCAAATGCTGCCTGCACGACACCGGTGGCCGCTGCATCAAGATCAGCGTCGTCCGCGACGACAATGGCGTCTTTCCCGCCCATCTCGGCGACCACACGCTTGATCCATATTTGCCCGGGCCGAGTCTTAGCGGCCTCTTCATTGATATGCAGACCGACACCCTTCGATCCGGTGAAGGAAATGAACCGCGTTTTCGGATGCGATACCATCGCTTCGCCTGTTTTGGCACTCCCTGAAATAAAGTTGACGACCCCGGGTGGCAATCCGATCTCTTCGCAGATCTCTACGAATTTAGCCGCAATGACCGGTGAGTCTGACGACGGCTTGAGTACAACAGTGTTCCCCGCGACTATAGCGGCCATCGTCATGCCCGACATGATCGCCAGCGGAAAGTTCCAAGGCGGAATGATCGCCCCGACGCCCAGAGGAATATACTCGAAATGGGGCTTTTCACCCGCATACTGAGTGACAGGCTGTTCCCCGCCCCACCGCAGCATCTCGCGGCCATAGAATTCCGCAAAATCGATCGCTTCCGCAACATCGCCGTCCGCTTCGGCCCAGGTTTTCGACACCTCGAAGACCATCCACGCAGAGAGTTCCATTTTCCTCTCGCGCATTACCGCCGCGATCTTGAAAAGGTACTCAGACCTTTCCGTATATGAAACATTTCGCCAGGTCTTGAATGCCTCGCCTGCCCTCTCAATAGCTTTTTCGACAAGGCTAGTGTCAGCATCTCCCTCCGAAAAGACACCGACTACCTGCGATCTATTTGCCGGATTGAAACTGTTAAATTTACTTTCGAGTGAGATCTTCTCTTCGCCGATAGTAATGGGGTATTCACGGCCAAGCTCGGCCCTCACGCGTTCGAGCGCGCCACGCATCGCTTCGGCGTTTTCAGGCTTGCTGAAATCTGTAAATGGCTCGTTTCTGAATTCGTCTAAAGTTTGTTGCGTTTGCATACAACAAAGCTACCGAAATCCGCCTAAAAAGTATATCCGTAGTAGATCGACAAGGCCTCATTCCCGCGGCCGTGATTGCCCCAGCTGTATCCACCCATGATGTACTGACGTTTGGTTATTGAGAAGCTCACTCCGGCGTTTACATAGCCAAGCCGATTACGGCCCGAAAACCAGTCCGCGATGAATGTAAATCGTTTTGCAAGAGGCTGTTCAACTGCGAGCATAGCCCCCGTCTTTGTCCCAAAGCCGGGTCCGCCGCCAATGATGTGATATGCCCCGCCCGTCAGGCGCATTCCGTTCAGCTGCTTGATCCCTTTACTTCCATTGGCATACACCATGGCGTAGCTTTTCGCGCCTCGTATGTCGCGGACCGGAAGCGCGAAAATAGCTCCCGCTGAGGCCGAGATGTCATACCGCTCGTTTCGATAGAGGTTTCGTTTTACAGTGAACTGTAATTCAGCCACGGGATCGCCTCCGTCGCGTGTGTAATAAAGATTGAGACCGGCGTCGGTCCTATTATCCAGGCCATAGACGACTCGAAAGCCGTAGCTCTGAAACCCGCCTTTGTTGTATGCGACAGGCTTGGTGGTTAGGTCGGCCTCGAAATAGGCCGCGCTCTTCTGCAGTGTATCGCTCGACGGAATGTTAAAGATGGTCATCTGGGCTTTCGTTCCGAGAGCACCGAGACAAATGAAGATCGCTGAGACGATGAGATTAAAAAATGAGGCGTACCGCGACATACCTGAGCTCCAAAGTATTGGCACATCTGGTTTCGACAATTGCTATGCCTTCCTGGGGCGGGTTGGCACAACGCGGTGTTAAACAAATTAGATTGAAATATTAGAACAAAAGTTGAGGAATGCCAAGCTTAAATATTCCGCTGACGACTCATTTCTCGCCGTTCCCATTCGTCCAGGATCTCGGGAAAAATGGGCGGACCTTCTTTTTGCCAGGCCACTACAAATCGGGGCTGCTGATTATCGCTTACATGCTTAACATAACCAAGGATGAGTATCCAACCCTCGCCCAGGTACTTATTCAGCTCCCCGGTGGAACTTAATTCGGCGGTCAGTCTCGTATCCTGAATGTTCGTGCTCAATTCCATTCTCCCTTGTTTTGCAAGGCCTTGATCTTCCGCTTTGCGATCTGACGCTTGAGCGGCGTCATTCTATCGAGAAAGACTATCCCATCGCAGTGATCCGTTTCGTGAAGTATGCACCTGGCGGCCAGGTCAGATACGTCCAGCTCAAATTCCTCTCCCTTGATATTCTGAGCCCTCGCGATCACCCGCATCTCTCGTTTGACGACCTGGTATAAGCCCGGAAACGAAAGGCACCCTTCATCGCCGACCTGTTCGCCTTCAACCCTTATGATCTCAGGATTTACAAGGACGTGCCGCTCATTGGGTCCATTCTCTTCGGGCGTGTCCATCACGAACAGCCGTCTTGATACACCGACCTGCGGCGCGGCAAGCCCTACTCCGCCCGCCTTCTCCATTGTCTCGAACATATCTGCCGCCAGCTTTTCAAGCTCAGGTCCAAACTCGCCATCCCCGACCGGCTTGCCGACCGACAGCAATATCGGATCCGGATAGAAACTAAGCGGCAGTAAGGACATTCGGGTATTTTACGCTACTGATTACAGCGCTCCAACCATTTTCATTTTGACTAGGCTATTTGTCGGCCTTGTCGAGCTTCTTCGCGGCTTCTTGCGACCAAGCACAGAGCGCCTTTTTCTCGCCTTCATTAAGGACCGCGTCATGGTGTATCCAAAGGTACGAGGGGAGCGGCATTTCGCCAGATTGTACCTCTTCACACACCTCGTCTAGCTTTTTGGCCTTTTTCTTATCGTCGTAACTATTCCAGATGCTGAAATTAAGATGTCGCCGTCCGTCATCGATATGGTTCTTCAAGAACCATGCCGTGGGCTGGATCTGTGCATACCACGGATAGCGGGTATTATTCGTGTGGCAGTCGTCGCACGACCTGCCGAGGATCAACGAAATATCGGGGGGAACGTCCGTTGTCGCGGCGAGCGTGTCAGCCGGGTTTGTTACAGGAGCAGTCGTGTCGATCCTAAAAAATTGCAGTACGATGAATGCGACCGCGAGTACAATGACTGTGATCTTCAGCGCTTTTTTCATATGTTCCCCCGACGTATAACGAATAATATCAAAATAGGACTTCCGACCGCCGTCTTCGCTTTGATAATAGGTCTCGTCAACGCCCGGGGTCAGGCGAGTCCGCCTCCATGCGTCTTTATGCCGAAAGCATTGCGCACGCCGGAGATCATTCACAAAGCAGGCCAGGTCTCGCAAATACTCGAAGAGTTAAAGGCCAATAGAGACCATTTCATTCGGACGGCCGATCCCGAGGACCTTTTTGCGGTACTGTACTATCCAACAACTCTTGCTGAACTCAAGAATGCGACCGGTCTCGACCCTCCGCTCGCCGAAGCTGCCCTTGATTCAATAATTGTGTTCTATGATGCATTCCGTGCGAATCAACTCGCTTTCAAGCGTGGCGGGCTGCGCGCGGTCGAGTCCCATTGGAAGCCGTATTACAGATCGGCCGCGCGTCTTAGCAAGCAGCACCAGGTCGGTCCCACCGATATTGCCTTCCTTGGCATGGATGCGATCGACGCGCACCTTACCGACCTCGCACGGATGCTCCGTTATTTACTCCCTCGGATGTCCGTTCCAGTTGAGGCCTACAGGACCGTCTATTTCAATATGGACCACTTGTTCGAGACTGTGCCCCGCCAGGCGGATGAGGATATTGAGCGGACCCTTCCCACGGCAGCCCAATTGGCTTCGCTCGACCGCACCTTCCATTTTGGTAGGGCATACGTCGTCTATGCTCGCCATAAGGCCTGGGATATTGCTGTAGGTACGGGAAGGCTCAAGACCGCCAAACCTCAGCCAATACTGGACCACGACGACAAGTCCCGTGCATTCTTTACCACTTCTGACGATGCCCGCTGTACGGCTATTGAAGCTCAGGCCAGAGTGCCTTAATGTATAACCGTGCTGAAGCCGACCGTCATAGCAATACCGCTGTTCGCCGTCTTGATGGGCCTGGAGGCATGGTGGTCGAGCCGTCAAGACTTGGGCCACTATCCGGATCGTCGCGATGCTTGGACCAACATTGCCCTCGGCTTTGGAAGCGTTATCTCAGGAGCCATCCTCGGCCTAGTAGTCGGATATATCTACGCTTTCGCCTATGAATTGGCGCCTTATAAGTTTCCCGCCGACGTCTGGTGGTCCTGGGTTCTCCTTTTTTTCGTCGACGACCTTGTTTATTACATCTTCCACCGTGTGAGCCACGAGTCGAGGCTCTTCTGGAACTTCCACGTAGTCCACCACTCCAGTGAACAATACAACCTCTCTGTAGCGGTGAGACAAAGCTGGTTTTCGGGGCTGCTGCACTGGATCTTTTACGCTCCGGTGATGTTGATCGGTTTCGCTCCGTGGATGTTCGCGCTCATGCATGGCTTCAACCTGATCTACCAGTTCTGGGTGCACACAAAGACGGTGGGTAGGCTCGGGTGGCTCGAGTACTTTATGAACACCCCGTCCCATCACCGCGTTCATCACGCTGTCAACCAGATCTATCTCGACAAAAATTACGCCGGTGCCCTCATTATCTGGGACCGCCTGTTTGGATCCTTTGTCGAAGAATCCGAAATCCCGCGTTACGGCATCATAAAACCGCTAGAGAGCTACAACCCGCTCTGGATCAATGTTCACGCCTGGTCGGAAATGTTTGCCGAGCTCAAGAAACGTCGTGGCCTCTCATCCAAACTCCACTGCATATTCGCCTCCCCTTATATGGAACAACGCAAGGAGCCCTCGACTCCGCCTGCCGTCAGGGCCCTACACTGAGCACCCGTTTGCCGTACAGCCGCCGTCATTAATATACTTAACTCTTTATGAGCGATAGAAAGATCCGCGTTCTTGTGGCAAAGCCTGGTCTCGACGGTCATGATCGCGGGGCGAAGGTCATCGCGCGTGCGTTGCGAGACGCGGGTATGGAGGTCATTTACACCGGCCTCAGGCAGACACCCGAGATGATCGCCGCGGCGGCGCTTCAGGAGGACGTCGACGCTGTTGGGATCTCCATCCTTTCAGGCGCCCACAATACACTTTGCCCCCGCATTGTAGAGCTTCTTCACGAAAATGGCATGAACGACACCCTCGTCCTTGTCGGCGGCATCGTGCCTCAGGAAGACATCGCGGACCTTAAGAAACTAGGCGTTTCTGAGGTGTTT
>JAFAOW010000261.1 GCA_019247455.1 Acidobacteriota bacterium
CCGAACCTCGAACCTTGAACTTTGAACCTTGAACTACCTAGATCTCGATCGCCTCCGGTTTCTGGGCCGTGTGCCGGTGTTCGGCGTCGGCGTAAACCTTTAATTTCTTTGCCATCGCCTTGCCCAGCTTGGTCTTCGGAAGCATCCCTTTAACAGCGAGCTCAATGACCTTTTCGGGCTTTTTTTCGAACATTTCCTTTACCGTCGTTTCGCGAAGCCCGCCCGGATATAGCGTGTGACGGCGGTAAAGCTTCTGGTCGTTCTTAGCGCCCGTGAACTTCGCGTGACGCGCATTGATCACGACGCAGTGGTCGCCCATGTCCATAAAGGGCGTCCAATCGGGGCTATTCTTGCCGGACAGGATGCGGGCCACTTCTGTGGCCAGACGCCCTACGGTCTTGCCCTTGGCGTCCACGACGAACCACTTGCGATCCTTCGCCAGATCCTTGCCGCTTGGAAAATAAGTACTCATAACGTTAAGCGCACTGATGCGAAAACCCGCAAAAATGCGAACTGACAGGATATCGAAACCAGACTTTAAGGTCAAGCTAGGAGCCGCGGTTTATTGCACGAGAAGCCGTGATAAGGCCGACGATGGTCTTGGCATCCTCGATGTCGCCACGCTCTATTCTGCGGAGGGCCTCGGGGTAACTAAGACGCTCAAGCTCTATCAATTCATCTTCCTCAAGTTTCTGGCCCACTTGAGTTAGGCCAGTGGCGAGAAAAACATACATTTTCTCCGTTAGAAAGCCTGGAGAAACATAGAATTGGGAGATGAGCTCGAAAGTCTCTGCGTGTACACCGATCTCCTCTTCGAGCTCGCGGATGGCGCCGGTTTCCGGATCTTCGCCCTTCTCGAGCGAGCCGGCCGGCAATTCGAGAAGTTCCTTTCCCGCGGCGTGACGGTACTGACGCACAAGAGCGACAGTCCCGTCTTCAAAAACGGGTACGATCACGGCACTGCCGCGGTGGACGACCACTTCGCGCGCGTATTCAACGTCGCCTTCGCGAATGGTATCCAGCCTCACATCAAATATGCGGCCTTCGTAAACCAACTTGGAGTCTATCGTTTCGGGCATAACCCAATTCTAGCAAACACCCGAACTTGGGATAGAATCGTTCCGGATCGGCTATTAACTGATAGCGAGAGGGCAGAGAACGGTATGAAAACGATTTTCGACAAGGAGACGCAGCAGGAACTGCACGACCGTATTGGAAAACTCGAACCCGGTTCGGAAAGGCAGTGGGGTAAGATGACGCCGTCACAGGCCATGGAGCATACAGCCAGGGTGCTGGATATGGCCACCAGCGACGATCAGCCCGTAAAGCAGGTGTTCATTGGCAAAGCGATCAGTTGGATATTCAAGAATAAATTTCTCGGACCGGAACCTTTTCGGCCAAATGCGCCGACAGGGCCTGATTACAAGATCACGGACGACCCGGACTTTGAATCCACTCGGGAGAAATTAAAGGGTCTTATCGACAAGTTCCACGAGCGTGGCGAGGCCGGCCTCGATGGCAATGTGCATCCGTTCTTCGGGCGCCTGACGGGCAAGCAATGGGGCGAAACGCAGTACAAGCACGTCGATCATCATCTACGGCAGTTTGGGGTCTAATCCATTCCCACGAAAGTCACGAAAAATACGAAAAAGGGCCTCCCATGCCTAACATCATCTTCCGTGAGGAGTCGTACAAGATAATCGGTGCTTGTTTTGAGGTCTACAAAAATAAGGGCTGTGGGTTCAGCGAGGCGATCTATCAGGAATGTCTCGCGTTGGAATTCGGACTACAAGAAATTCCGTTTCTTGCCCAACCAACTTTTGAACTCGACTACAAAGGCACGAAACTTGTGCAGTTTTTCCGCGCCGATTTCGTGTGTTACGGCGCGATCCTTGTAGAATTGAAGTCCTTGCCTAAGCTGACAGACTCTTGTCGTTCGCAAGCATTGAATTACCTAAATGCCACGAGAAATCGGCTCTGCCTGCTTGTGAATTTCGGACACCATCCCAGGTTGGAGTACGAACGCATCGTGCTATAAAGAAAGCTTTTTCGTGATTTTCGTGTTTTTCGTGGGAAAATCAAACGATGGCAATGTATCGCATAGGCTTAGGTGTTTCCGGAGGGATCGCGGCTTATAAAGCCGTGGAGGTGATGCGACTTTTGCAAAAGGCCGGGTGCGATG
This sequence comes from Acidobacteriota bacterium, assembly GCA_019247455.1. Classification (GTDB taxonomy): domain Bacteria; phylum Acidobacteriota; class Blastocatellia; order Pyrinomonadales; family Pyrinomonadaceae; genus OLB17. The sequence goes on from JAFAOW010000261.1 coordinate 2,183, forward strand.
TTTCGGTTGCGATGACCAGGCACGCGACTGAGTTCGTGCAGCCGCTGACGTTTCGCGCACTGACGGACAAACACGTCATCGTTGACGATTACGACCCTGAGAATCCCGACCCGATCGCGCATATCAATTTTTCTCAGAATATCGATCTGCTTTTGATCGTCCCCGCGACCGCGAATATCATCGGCAAATTTGCAAACGGCGTGGCTGACGATTTTCTTTCGTCCACGTATTTGGCTACGACGGCCCCGGTAATGATCGCCCCCGCGATGAACACAACCATGTGGGAGCAGCCCGCGACACAGCGTAATGTCGCTCAATTGAGAAAGGACGGGGTACATTTTGTCGAGCCCGTCGCCGGTGAACTTGCGTGTAAGACGGTCGGCACCGGAAAGCTTGAGGATGTA
>JAFAOW010000271.1 GCA_019247455.1 Acidobacteriota bacterium
CTGAGGCAAAGTCCTCGCCGACCCCAGTGCCGAGCCCTGCCACGAAGGTCGTCAACGGCAAAAAGGTCCCGGCCGAGCCGGTGCCGAATCCATCTACTGACGAGATGATCTCGGACAAGGCCGAGAACGGACCGCCTAGCCTGCCGCCGATCGCCTCGCCGTCAGCGGATGCGAACAAGGTCCCGGTGGCCTTGCCCGGTGCGATCCTCCGAGCGACGGTCGACCGCACTACGTGGCTTACGTACGGCCTCGAACAAGATGAGCTGCCCGTGCTTCTCGCTAGCGGCTATTTTTTCCGTTATTCCAAGGAAGGCTCGAACGCGATCGTCTTTGACGCCAAGCCAAAGAGACCGCTGACGCTGTCCGGATTCGTCTGGGAAGGCAACACCGAGCGTTTGCTCTCGGGCACCGCCTATGTCATTGACGAACCGCTCGGCGGCGGACACGTAGTCCTTTTCGCCGAGGAGCCGTTCTTCCGCGGAGTGTTTCGGTCCAACACGAGGCCTTTCTTCAACGCCGTCGCATTTAACGGCATCTTTTGAACCGCCGAGACGCAGAGACGCGGAGATAAGAAAAAAGCAATAGTCATCTCTGCGTCTCCGCGTCTTTGCGGTTAAAATAAACTTGTATGTTCACTGTCAAGGCGGGTTACTCCAACGACATCGAGATACACTCAAGCGCCGAGCGGGTGCGCGAGTTCTTCCTCGATATAACGAATTTTGCCGAGCTGATGCCGGGCGTTCAGCAGGTGCACACCGATGCAAAGGGCATCGCCCACTGGAAGGTCGCGACCGAGATCCCGATGGTCGGTCAGATCCTCCAGAAATTCGTTCTCGAACTGGCCGAGAACACCGAGGACCGGGTCGAATGGATGCCTCTCCGGACCGAGGCAGAGAATCTGCTTCGGTACTCAGCCGACTTCTTTGAAAAGGCGAAGAACGTCACGATGGTGCATTTTTCCCAGGTCGTCGAGCTCCGGCGTAAATCAGCACGGGATCTGCACTATCTCGCAGGCCTCGCGGGCGAATCCCTGATCTCCAACGAAATGACCAAACGCATCACCGAGATGATCAAGGTCTTCATCGAGAAAGCAAAGGAGAAATTGGAAAAGTAGCCCTACTCGTAGGTTCGGATCTCTAGCAGGTGATGATTCGGATCGAAGAAGTAGAGCGTCGGAGCCAGCCCGCGGGCGCCGCTTTCGCTGCCGGGGCCGGTGTTTGTACCGACGTTGTGAAATGAATCGCCGTACGGAACGTTCGCGTTCTTGATGCGTTCGAAACAAGCGTCGAAATCCTCTCTCGACAATGCAAAGGCGTAGTGCTCATTGCCTTTTGTTCCCCATGGTGCGAGCTGCATCGTGAAGTTCGCGCTCACGCGAATGACGGTGAATGGACCGTCAGTGCCCTCATTCGCAAAGCCCATCACATCGGTGTAGAACGCGACACTCTCGTCCAGGTTGTTCACGTTGAGGATGATGTGGTCAATCGTCGGCATGAGTTGAGCGTACCTTACAGATCGTTTGAACGCGGATCGGGCAGATCAAACAGATCTGGGCGGATCTTTTTCAAACAAGCTCTTGAAGAGACCATCGTCGTTGTGTTGACTGCCGAAAGTTTTCTTATCGTTTGAAAAGTATTTTCTCTTGAACTCCGGCTGTTTGCCAAAATTAAGAAGAAGTCCAACCTCGATCGGTGTCGAACGAAGGTAGTTGAGCCGCTGCACCTCATGAGCCTCCACGATCGACTCTTTAGCCTTTAATTCCAGGATCACTTTGCCTTCAACAACCAGGTCCGCCGCAAAGGTTCCAACAATATGTTCCTTATAGTAAACCGATATCTGCTTTTCGGTCTCGATCGTAAAGTCGTCAGAAACCAACTCTATGATCATCGAATTATGATAAATGCTTTCTGTGAACCCATAGCGGAGAGCGTTGTAGACCTTGTAGAAGGTCCTTATGATCTCGCCGGTAAGTTCCTTTTCGATCATTGTGGAAGTTGATCAGGGTCTTTGCTGTTATATCTTGATCCGCCTTATCCGCTTTATCCGCGTTCAAAAAATATTGTTACGTGACGGCGCCGCCGTCGACGATCACGATCTCGCCGTTCATAAAGGCGTTGCGATCGCTTGTCATGAATGCGGCAACCTCGGCTAACTCGCCGGGTTTGCCCATGCGCCCCTTGGAAACCCAGAATTCGTGCATCTGGATCAGGCGTTCGGGAAGGGTGTGGGCGAGGTCGGTGTCGTAAATACCGGCGGCGATCGCGTTGACGGTAACGCCGAAGTTTGCCGCCTCGCGGGAGAGGCATTTTGTAAAACCGATCATCGCGGCCTTTGAGGTCGCGTAATGCACCGATGTAGGAAGGCTGCGGATAGCGCCGACGGAAGTGATGTTGAGAATATGTCCCTCGCGGGCACGGATCATTTGCTTATAGAAGGGCTTGGTTACGGCAAACAGGCTGTTAACATTAGTATCCACGACCCAATCCCAGGACTTGTCGGTCGTGGTCGCAAAGTTGTCGGGCTTGTTCACCGCCGCGTTGTTCACAAGCACCTGTATTGGCCCCCATGCGTCCTTGATCTCACGGGCAATATGTTTCATCCCGTAACGGTCGGTCACAGATACTTTGAATCCCAGGGCCCGGCGGCCGTGCGCTTCGATCTTCTTTTTGACCTCTTCGGCAAGGTCGTCACGCGAATTATAGTTGAAGGCCACGTCTGCGCCCTCGCGCGCAAAAACCTCACAGATCGCGGCCCCGATCCCTCGTGTACCGCCGCTCACAAACGCACGTTTTCCTTCAAGTAAAAGACTCAAAAAACCCTCCAAAAACTGACCGCTTACAATGAAAAAGGGTAAATAATTTCCCGCGAAGACGCAAAGCCTGCCAGGAAACCGTCTGATCTACGCGGCTGCCCTCGTTTCGCTGAACTGATGGCGGTTCGGAAGGAGAGCGGTGATCTCGCGGATGATCTGCTCGGTCGAGTTGGGCATGGTCAAACCCGCGGTAGCCGCTTTCATCCGCGAATACCGGGTCTGATCCGAAATGAGATTCTGGATCGTGGGGACGATGTCAGTGCTCTTCTTGAGCAGGATGCCCGCTCCGCGCTCCTCAAGCAGGCTCGAAGTTCCAGCCTCTTGCGGCATAGGCGGCGTCGTCGCATCGGCAATTATGGGCAGCCGACAGGCCAGAGCCTCGAAGGTCGTGAGGCCGCCCAGCTTTGAGATCATGACGTTGGCCGACTGCATCAGCTTCTCGACCTCGTCAGAATACCCGATGACCTTCACAGGAAATTTTGCGGTCTTTGCGAGCTGCTCGGCCTGAAGGCGAAGCTCCTCGTTTTTGCCTGCGAGGAAGATCGCCTGCACGTCGAGTTCGCCTGCCACAAATTCACGAAAGATCTGCGGAATATTGCCGCCACCGATCCAGCCGGCGTTTACAAAAACCGTGAATTTGTCAGGATCCAGACCGTAGATCTTGCGCGCATTCTGAGCGTCGACCTCATCGACCTCTTTGAATTTAGGGTCAACGGGCATACCCGATATCTTTATCTTCTCGGGCAAAACACCGTAGTCGATCAGCTGGCGTTTTGCGTCCTCATTGGCTACAAGATAGAGCGAAACGTCGTCGCATGCCCACCCCTTCCAAAATCCGTAGCAGGGATCGGTCACGACCGTGACAAGCGGGACCTGCTGAGTAAGATTCAACTCTCTGAGCACGCGACCGAACGCATGTTGGGTGAGCGGGTGTACGCTCACAACAATGTGCGGGCACCATTTCTCGAACTGGTCGCGAATGTACCCCATGCATCGTTTGTGAAAGAACTCGCGTGTTTCCGGGCGGATCTTATTCACCGCCCAGTAGAGATACTTCATCCAGTGCTGCTTGTTCTGAAGCACCCAATTGTAGAGCCTGACAAGTTTTTCGCTGATGTGATGCGATTCCTCTACCGCCTTGATCGTGCGAACGGCGATATTGTCGCCCTTCCAAAGTTTCTCCATCCCGTTCGCGATTGCCTGCGCGGCAGAGCGATGCCCGCCGCCGGTATCGGAGGAAATGATCAGGACCTTTGGAGTGTTAGGCTGCATGTAGTTTTGCAGAAGCCCGCCCGTCAGGAAGGGCTTAACATTCAACGTTCGTGTTAAGCCCTTGCTGACGCGAAGGCTTCCGCACTTTTAGGCCTTTAAGGCGACTTCTCTTGCAGCAATAAATCCCGCATTCTTCGCGGCCTTTTTCATCTGTCCCTCAAGCTTCTTGATACTAACAAGATGCTTTGGATTAAAGGGCAGCGACGGGTAGAAGCAATTCGACTCGTGCGTGCAGTGACATCCTGCACCAGCCTCTTTGCGACGCTCCTTCATCAAGTCGGTTTGCCATGCGGCCTGGAAGTTCCAGTCGTAATCGCGAAGATTCAGGACATCAGCTTTGTTCTCGCACGACGACAACGCCCCGTTATCATAGATCACAGCACCGGCCGAGCCCGCATAGCACTTGAGCTGCGCCTTGTTCTCTTCCTTGGTCTTCGCGATAACATCGTGCATGTAGATGTCGACCGCTGCCTTAAAGAACCCTGATTTGCCGCCGTAGTTATTCTTGAGCGCCGCGCTCTTCGTATCCTCGAGGATCATGTGCGAGAGCTCCTGGTAACGGCGATGGTCGAACTCCAGCTCGGTCGGATCGGCAGAGGGCGGCCGAATGTAGTTGATGTTCACCTTGTCGGGCTTTAGATCGCGCTTGAGGAAGTCGTACCAGTCGAAAATGGTGTCCTCGTTCGAGTGCATCACGCACGTGCAGGTCTGGATATCGAGCTGCGGATACTGCTCGCGCTTCATCTGCTGCAGAGTGCGTGCAGTATGGATCGCTTTGTCCCAGCTCCCCTCTTTACGGCGGATCTTCTCGTGAGCTTCCTTTACGCCGTCAATGCCAAGAGCCACCGTTACATTGAGCTTGGGACATTCATCCATGATACGCGTTACGTCCGGGAAGATCCTTGGATGGATCTGACCGTTAGACATCAGGTAAACGCTGTCAAGCTTGTTGTTCTCGTAGAAGGCGCGAACGATCTCCGGCAGATCCTTTCGAGTGAAAGGCTCGCCGCCGGCGAGCACGAGGACACCAAGATTGCCGCCCAACGTCTCCGAGATGCGAGCGATCTCATCCGACTTCATCTGGAGCTTCTTTCGCGGGCGGTCATCCAGCTCGTCCGTAAAAAAGCAGTGAGTGCAGCGCATATCACAGACACTCGTGACCAGAATATTCAGAAATACAGGCGAAATGGGTCGTCCGATAAGAATGCTGGCGTATCTTTTGAAGATCTCTTTTGTAGCAAAATCCATTTTATGAATCCCAATCGAGCGTTTGTCAGGGAGCCGCTCAACCCGTGATTATAAACCATTTCGGGAGCGTGGACACGCGGGAAATGGACCTCGTTAAGATGCTTTTTCCGGGCCGGCGGAAGCAAAAAACGTTGCAATTACGGTTTTGTTACAATTGAGCCGTGTTTCAAAGGGTCTATTTGGATAATGCCGCCACGACGCGAGTTGATCCTCGCGTTGTTGAAGCTATGCTTCCATATTTGACGGAGAAGTTTGGGAATGCGTCGAGCATTCATACCTTTGGCCAGGAGGCAAGAGCAGCCATCGATAACGCGCGGCAACAGGTCGCTGATCTAATTAACGCACGTCCAAATGAGGTTATATTCACATCGGGCGGTACCGAAGCGAACAATCTCGCCATTCGAGGCCTGCTTCAGGCTAACCCTTCGTCGGGGAAACACATTATTATCTCGGCGATCGAGCATCCGGCGGTCAAGACTACCTGCGAAGACCTCCAGACACTCGGGTATGAATTCACCTTACTTCCCGTCTACGGTAACGGGATCGTGCGCATTGACGATCTGCGGCCGGCGATCCGCGAGAACACAGCCCTTATTTCAATAATGACGGCGAATAACGAGATCGGCACGCTTCAGCCGGTGATCGAGATCGGGCAGCTTGTGCGGGAACTGCGCGGCGATGGCCGCAAGATCTGGTTTCACACGGACGCTGTTCAAGCCGCGGGCAAAATCGAGCTCGATGTCGAGGAGATCGGATGTGATCTCCTCTCGATCTCGGCTCATAAGATATATGCACCGAAGGGAGTTGGTTGCCTCTACGTTCGCCGCGGCATGC
>JAFAOW010000181.1 GCA_019247455.1 Acidobacteriota bacterium
AAATGCGGATAGCGCCCCATCATTACAACCTCGCGAACGCTCAAGGGAAAAGCTGCCTCCACGGCCTGCGAAAGGACCGCGCGCCGTTTCGCGAGGTCGGCCTCCCGCGCCTCAAGGACATTGTTCCCGTCATAAACGACTTCCCCGTGCTGCGGTCGCAGGAGACGGGCGAGTACCTTGATCAACGTCGATTTGCCGGCGCCATTCGGGCCGATGACAAGGTGAAGTTTCGCGGGTTCGAACGAGACAGAAATATCATTCAGCAATTTCTGACCGGCGATCGAATAGGAGATGTTTCTGGCCTCAAGCATTCAAAAAACGTACTGCCTCCTTCGCAGGAGATACAAGAACACCGGCACCCCGACGGCCGAAGTGACAATGCCGATCGGCAGCTCTGCCGGGCGCAAAACGAGACGGGCGATAAGGTCTGCGAGACTCAGCAGCGCCGCGCCGAGAAACGCGCTTCCAATTATCAAAAAGCGATTGTCTGCTCCGCGCATCATCCGCAGTATGTGCGGCACGATCAGCCCGACAAAGCTGATCACACCCGTAAAAGCGGTGGCTACGGCGACGATAACGACATTCACAGACAGCACGATCCATTTGAGGCGGTTGACGTTTACACCCAGATAAGTGGCTTCTTCCTCGCCGATCATTAGGGCGTTCAGCTGTTTTGCGAATCGCATCGCGATCAGCGTACCAGCGACGGTCGAGACAGCAACGACCTTCACGGCGCTCCAACTCGCGCCCGCAAAGGTTCCCAAGGACCAGAATGTGATCGACCGTGCCTGGGCGTCGCGGGCGATGTACGAGAGAAATCCAATACCGCTCATAAACAGGGCATTCACGGCAAGCCCGGTTAACAGCATCATGACTATGGACGCGCGTCCATCGACGCGCGATCTTGCGAGCAGAAAAACGATGTAGGTCGAGGCTACACCGCCAATACACGCAGCGATCGGCAGGCTCCATGCGCTGGTTGTGATATTCAGAACCGCACCCGCCGCAAAGAAGATGGCCGACCCAAATGCGGCTCCGCTTGATGTTCCGACAAGTCCCGGCTCGACAATGGGATTGCGAAACAGTCCCTGCATCAGAGCCCCGCCAACACCGAGGCTCGCACCGACGAGCATGCACAGGATCGCGCGCGGAAGGCGCAGCTCAAGGAATATTCTCTGGTCGAGCGTCGCTTCCTGGCCGCCGGGGAACACCGATCTAATAGCGGCCCAAATATCGCCTACGGAAAAATCAATGGCCCCGAATCGGATCGAGGCCGCGAGTGCGACGAGCGCCACGGCGGCCAGCACTATGAGCAGAACTCTCTGGCCGTCCCGCTGCGTCATTTCTGATGAATAAGTGCAGCGATCTTTTGAATGTTGTCCCCGGTGCGCGGACCGAAATACATCAGTTGATTTTCTTCAACGCGAAAGATCTTGTTGTTCTTCGCCGCATTCGTGGCCGACACGCCCGGCAGGTCCTTGATCGCGTCCATGGAACCGAGCTTGTCAAAGCCAAAATCCGTGACGAGAATGATGTCTGGATTTGCCTGGGCGATGACCTCCGGCGAGGCCATTCGCTGCATCCCTTCCTGCGTAAGGGCCATCTCGCCGCCCGCCCATTCGATCGTCTGGCTGGCCCCTGCTGCATCTCCTTTTCCACCTTTTCCAACAACCATGTACACATTCGAGGCACGGCCATAATGAATGACCGCAACTCGGGGTCGATCGTTGTATTGTTTGACGGCGTCGAGCGATGCCGCCATTTGCGAGTCGAGCGTTTTGCAGAGTTCTTCGGCCCTTTCCTGCTTGCCGAAGTAGGCGCCGATCTCGCGTATCAGCGCCTTTGTACCATCGAGTGAATCGTTCTTCGCGTCGAATGTCTTCTCCGGGATATTCAGTCTTCGCACCTGCTCCAACACGTCGGGGGGGCCGATGTTCCCATCATGGAGAATGGCGTCAGGATGCAGTGACAGAATTCCCTCGGCGCTCAGCGCTCGGTGATAGCCGACGGTCGTGACATTCTTCACCTCGGGCGGGTATGTGCTCGACAGATCAACACCAACGACACGGTCCTGAGCTCCCAACGCCCAAATGATCTCGTTGTAGATCGGCGAGATCACGACGACACGCTGCCCCGCGGTGTTGCTAGGCTTGTTGGCAAAACGGCCGCAGCCGGCAAGGGATGCCGTTACTAAGAACAATGTAAACACGGTCGCAATGTTTCTCATGGTCGCAGTATTGCCGTTGCCTTTAGGCAACGGTTGAATGCTAACAAATAAATATGGGCTTTAGCCCAACTAAAGCCCAAATGTTTTTGGGCTAAAGCCCTTTGATTTCGTTTCGTGGCAGCCGGTCGGTAAAACGGACGGCAATACCTGAACTAAAAGATGAACCGCGCCTGAAGCTGGAACATTCTCGGCGGGTCGATATTTGCAAAAGCCGGGATTGCAAGCTGGTTCGATCCAGTGCCGCCGACGAACAAGCCAAAGTCGGTGTTGGCGACATTGTTCACGTTACCGTACACCGTGACACCGCGGGCCAGCATGTTGGCATGGTTAAAGAGATTGAATCCCTCGCCGCGAAGCCTCAGACTCAGCCGCTCATTGAAGCGAATGTCTTTTTCCAGAAAGGCCGACACCTCGCGGGTTGGCGTACCGAGGAATGCGGACTTGCCGATAACGACTCCGTTGATAACGGGGCGATCGTTGTTGATGCCGTCACCGTTATTATCGACGCCTGTGGTCGCGTTGAAGGGACGGGGTGAGGCAAACTGCATCAATGTTCCGGCCGTAATGTCGAACGGGAATCGATAGCTAAAGAAACCCACGACCCGATGCCGCTGATCGACGAGGCTAGATCCGCGTTCCTGTTCGCCAAGAGCGGTGATATTTGATTCGTTAGGTCCGATGCCATTGCCGTCAGGCTCAAAGGTATTCGTCGCCTTTGAGATCGTGTAGCTCAAAGAAGCGTTGATCCTTGAATGGCCTCGATAACTGATCTGCGTTTGCAGGCCGTTGTAATCAGCGGTGCCGAGATTCATGATCACGTTCACCTGGCGAACGCCGCCGTTGGTCGGCAATATCGGCCGCGTCAGGTTTGCGTTGGCGACCGACCGGATCTGGTTCTGTGCCGTGCGAGCGAACGGAGTCGGTGCATTCAGGTCAACTGTGCGGTCAGCATTTGTGTAAAGCTGATGGACAAAGTCGCTGCCGACGAAAAGGCCCTTAAAGAATTCGTGCTCCGCACCGATGGTGTAAACCTGGCTTCGCGGGTTGACCAGCTTGTCAGGATAAAGCGATGCGATCGCCGCGAAGTTCACCCCGTACTTTGCGAACTGGGTTTGATAGAAGCTTCGCTTGCCCGCGACTATCGTAATGTCACGCTGCGGCAGCTGCGAGGGAAGTAAGTTTGCGGGATTCACATTTACCGGCAAGCACGCACCCGTCAGACATGCGGGGAAGCCGACCTGTCCAGGCGTCGCGGTATAGGTCGTTATCCCGTCGAGGCCGTTGATGAGATAGCCCGCGACCTGGTTCGTGCGGATCTGTGCATAATACATTCCGTAGCCGCCGCGAATAACGGTCTTCGCATTCCCGCCGGGGTTCCATGCGAAGCCTACTCGGGGCTCGAAATTGTTCTTCGCATCCGTCAGCGTCTGCCGGTCATATCGAAGTCCCGCATCGATGACTAGGTCACGCCCGACCTTGATCTTGTCCTGCACATAACCGGTCAGCAGCCACTGGCTCAAGTTATAGCTGCTCACGCCAAAGTTGATGGGCTGCTGATAATTTTGCACGTCTGCAAGAGTCAGTTGATCAAGCGGAAGCTTGTTCCTCACGGGATCCGTCGTGAGGAAATTAAAGGTTCCGAGCAGCGCTGCTCCAGGCTCGTTGCCGATACCGCCCGCGGTATGCCTAACGATGCTGCCGCCAAAACGAATGTAGTGGTGGCCCTTCGTCCATGAGAGCGTATCCGTGATCTGCCACTGATGACCCCAGAGGTCAGAGAACCGCGACTGGCCGCTCGTAAATGGCACCGCTCCGTTGCCGCTGCCGCGCACATACGCGGTCGACTGATTCTGAGCCAGCCAGCGTGTCACAGGATCGCCGTGAAGATAAGCAAAGCGAAATTCATTGAGCAGGCCAGGGTTGATCACCCACGTGTGATTGGCCTGCGTCGACCAAGCTCCGCGTTCATACACGCGTGCGACTGACGGAGCATTCGTTCCGCCGACGGCGTCTTGCGGATTGTCGTCCCGCATCCGGTCCAAATTGAACCGCACCATCAGGCTTTGATTGGCCGTCAAATTGTGATCAAGCCGCGCGTCGAGCAGCGTCTGCCGATAATGCCCCGTCCACGCTAAGTTGCCGCTCGATGGCAAGAGAAACGCGGGCAGCGTCGTCGAAAGAAGCGTCGTGCGGTTCTGCCAGGTGTGGTCGGCGGTTACGAAAAAGAACGTCTTGTCTTTCTTGATCGGCCCGCCCACCGAGCCGGACAACTGGGTCAGTGCATCCGGAATGTCAACGGGGCTGAGATTAACCAGAGCAGCGGGAACCACGCACGTTGACGCTACCGATTTCGGACAAAAGCCTTTTGTTGAGAAACGGTCCGTCTGCAGGAACCCAGGTCGCGACAGCAGCACGCCCTCGCCGTGAAGGGTATTCGTGCCACCCTTCGTCACGATGTTCATCGCCGGTCCCGTCGTCCATCCGTACTCCGCGGAGAAAGCGTTGGTCAGCACCTGGACCTCCTGAATGGCACCAACCGGAACGGTCGCGATCTGCGTCTGGCGTCCCCAGCCTTCGTCATTGCTTGCTCCGTCGAGCGTGAATGTCGTCGCACGCCGCGAGCCCACGCCGGTAATGAAATATGTCTGGTTTACGAACAGATCGCCAGTGCCTTTACCCTGCCTAAACGCAGAATTGAGAAGGGGAATCGATGAAGCCTTTCGGCCAAGGATCGGAGTTTCGTCGATCTGTTTGGATTCGATCCGTCGGCCAATTTGGGGATCTGAACGAACGCCTTGGTCCGTTCCGAAGACTGTCACGACGGCCTGCTGTCCGGCCGCTTGGAGCGAAGCTTTCAAGGTCGCCGTTTCACCGGCTCGGAGCGTCACGTACTCGAGCACTCGCTTATCAAATCCAGCCGTATCTACCATAACTGAATAGGTCCCCGTCAGCGGCAAAGCAGCGAAAGTCGCATCCCCATTATTGTCGGAAATTGCATTGCGAGTGGCGCCAGTCGAGTTATTAGTAACCGTGACTTTGGCCCCTTTCACCACAGCTCCGTTGGAGTCGCTGACCTGGATGGTCAAAGACGCTGTATTCTGCGTCTGGCCGAATGCTCCAATGGCGAAAACAACGAGCAATGCGAATGACGCGCACGCGATGAGGGCAAACATATAAACTTTCATTTCAGGTAGTAAATTCCTGTCTAATTGCCGAAAGCGAGAATTCTATCGCGCGCGGCAAAACTACTACCAGGGGTCGTATAAGTTATTTAGAAATGGAAAGTTCGCTAGTTAAGGGCAGCAAATAGCGACTCGGTCAGGGAATGGACCGAGGCCAGCGATCGGCCGAGCATCGGAATGACGGCGAACAGGATCGCGACCGAGAGAGCCAAGATAAAAGCGATCACGGAGCGTGGCGTGCGAACGCGGATCCCCGAAGGATCCGATTCAGAAAGACGAAGCAGCCTCTCGATCCGTGTTTTGAGCGAAGAAGACCTGCCGCCGATCAGGAATGAGCCGAGAGGTGTTGCCCAGGCGGCCTCATCGGGTGTCGCGCGGCCGATCTTTATAAGAGCGGAGGCGAGTTCGAGAGCGACTTCGCGTCCGCCGGTGTTTGCGGCATATTCATCGGCCGCGATCTCGGTGGAATCGGCCCATGCCGTATCCAGCCCGGTCCCAAATTTGAAAACAAGCAGGTCGCCGCACACACGCATCATCAGCCGCTTGACGTTGTCACGCGAGGCGATATGGCCGAACTCATGTGAGATCGACGCTGCGAGTTCTGATGGTTCCAGGTCTGTTAAAAGGCTTTCGGCCAGGAATACTCTCGGGCGAAGCGTTCCGACGACCGCGATCACGGGGTACGGATGCCGCATTCTATAGACCGGAACATCTATCAACGGCAGCGAGATGGGCCAAGACATCGCCATCCACTCAGCGCGGAGCCGTCTGGTGCGCCACCAGCTTCCAACCAGCCGGAAGCCTGCAGTGAGTAACCCCACAGCTGAAACAGCGGTGACCGCCATCATCTTCCAGCCGATGGTCTCCCCCGATGCTCGCGGTTCGTACAGCAGGTATGACGGCAATATCAGGCCGACAATTGTCACTATCGCTATGGACATCGGCAGCACGCGAAACGCGAATAGCACGCCGGCCCGGGATGACGCTCGCCAACTCTCCGCGCGGCCCTCGACCAGCCGCCAGACGCCCGCAAGCAGCAGCGAAACCGCCCAATTGATAGTGAGCAGGTATGCAAAAATGAGCGATATGCCGATCAGGAAATACACTATTCTTTCTTGAGGCTAGCCTTTTTTTCTTTGACGAGGCGTTCGAGTTCGTCCAGGAGTTCCCTATCCTTGCTCGAAACAACATCGACGATACATGCCAGGACGGGCTCGGTCTTTCCCGCGGCGATATCCATCAGCCCGCCGATCATGGCCTGCGTGACACCGAGATGAAGCTCATCACGCGACGCGCGTGCAAAGTAAACGAACGCCCGATGGTCCTTTCGGCGATCGAGGAAGCCTTTTTTATGAAGCCGGTCGAGCGTCGTCATCACCGTCGTATAGGCGATCGGGCCGCCGAGAGCCTTCATGACATCGCGGACGTTCGCCTCCTTCAATCGCCAGACCTCATCGAGCGTGCGGCGCTCAAGAGGACCGAGAGTCGGCAGAAGCGCCTCGGTCGGGGCTCGCATCCCCCTTAGAAACATCTTTGAAATACTCATGTCCGTTAGTTGTAACCTGCAAGCAGAGAGTTGGTCAAGACAATTCCGGAGTTAGGCAGCCGCATTGCGTGTTAAGCCCTTACCGACCCGCCCTCTTGTGCATTGCGTTGACGGGACGCTACGTTGTAAATTCAGCTATGGATAAGCTCAAGGTTTTACTCGCTTTTTTACTCCTTTTCTCGTTCGCTCCGTCCGAATTCGCCGAGGCCAACCCGGCCCGGAAGATGCGGGTCGATATCCTCATCTCCGGCGGCACGCTTGTCACGATGAATGCTCATCATGACGTGATCGAGGACGGGGCCGTCGCTATCGAGGGCGATCACATAGTGATGCTCGGAAAGCGCGGGACCGTTTCGATGAACGTCATTCCCAAACGCGTAATCAATGCCGCGGGCAAAGTTATCATTCCCGGCCTGATCAACACGCACACACACGTACCGATGTCGCTCTTTCGAGGGATCTCGGACGATCTCGACCTGCAGGATTGGCTCACAAAGTACATCTTTCCGGCGGAAGCGAAGAATGTGAATGAGCAGTTCGTGCGTGCTGGTACGCGGCTCGGCCTTGCGGAGATGATCCGCGGCGGAACGACGACGTACTGCGACATGTATTACTTCGAGGATGCGATCGCCGACGAGTCGAAAAAGGCGGGCGTCCGCGGTGTTCTTGGCGAGACGATCATTGATTTTCCGGTGGCCGACAACAAGACGAATGCCGAGGCGATGTCATATGCGGAAAGGTTCATCACCAAATGGCACAACGATCCGCTTATCGTGCCGGCTCTCGCTCCTCATGCTCCTTACACCGTTTCCACTGATCATCTGAAGGCGATAAGAGCGATGAGCGACCGCCTCGACGCCCCGGTCGTCATTCACGTCGCCGAGACCAAAAAGGAACGCGATGACATCAAAAAGCAGTACGGCGACACGCCTGTGACCTATCTCGATAAGATCGGTTTCCTGAATTACCGCACGATCGCGGCTCACACGGTGTGGATCACCGACAAGGAGATCGACATTCTAAAGAGCCGGGGCGTCGGTGCGGCACACAACCCGCAGTCGAATATGAAGCTCGCCTCGGGCGTGGCTCCTGTTCCTGAAATGCTGGCAAAAGATGTCGCAGTGGGGCTAGGGACCGACGGAGCGGCCTCGAACAATGACCTCGATATGTGGGAGGAAATGGACACGGCTGCAAAGCTCCACAAGGAGTTTTCAGGCGATCCGAAGGTCGTAAATGCCGAGCAGGCCTTTGAAATGGCCACGATTCGCGGGGCCCGAGCCCTTCATCTTGACCAATTGATCGGCTCGATCGAGGCCGGAAAGCGGGCGGATTTCGCGATCGTGGACGTTGATTCGCTCCATCAAACGCCGTTTTTTAATATTTATTCAGCCCTTGTTTACTCGACGAAAGCCTCAGATGTCCGATCGGTGATCATCGATGGACGCCTCGTAATGTTGGACCGGCGGTTGCTCACACTCAACGAAAATGCTATAAAAATAGACGCAAACGCTTACCGCGATAAAATCATCAAGAGTTTAAAGAACTGATCGCGGCCTGGAAAACGGCCCGTAATGGTGATTTTTTTGGTTTTCGTTGTTAATTTTTGGACGGGTCGTTATAAAGTGCCTTTCCCGCTAGGGTGGGATCCGCTTCGGCCTTTACGCAAAAACCCAACTCTAGAGGAGGAAAGTTGATGCCGTTAAATGTCAGAAGGTTTTGCACCTCGGTTTTACTGGTTCTCGCAAGTTTAGCTCTCGCAGCCCACGCTCAGACGGTCCCGACGCCGTTAGACCCCAATACAGTTCAAGGCCCCACGTCTGGCGACGTGATGCGCGCCCGCATCTCGAAGGCGAAGGCCTATATCGCGCTTCGTAATTTTGGCGCGGCGATCTACGAGCTTGAGAACATCCGCAAAGAGACCTCTGACCCGGCCGTGCAGGGCGTCGTCAATGTGCTTCTGATGAATAGCTACCTGGAGCAGGGCGATTACAAACGTGCACAGGACTTTCTGAACAATTTTTACGCGCAGCAAAAGACCACAAAGCGTGATGCCGGTGCGGCCTACATGGCGGTCGCGGGGCAGGTCGTTAAAGGAGCACGCAGCCGTGCCGAACGTTACAACGCTCTTGGCCTGAAAACGAGCGATCGTGCACTTCCTCAA
>JAFAOW010000080.1 GCA_019247455.1 Acidobacteriota bacterium
GCACTCTCGCGGGTCAGCCCCTGAAGCTCGCTGTATGAGTAGCTCTGCCCGTTGCTGTTTGTGCCGTGCGCGGTGCGCCGCTCGAATTGGATATGGATCTTATTCGGATCGGACGCTTTTTGAACCTTTTCGGCCTTCTCCGCCTTGTCGAATTTCTCTTTGGCGAGATCCGCCGCGTCCTCGATATCGTATCGGCCGCCGTTAACGTTCGCCTTCCACTCGCCGGTCACCGTGCCCTGAGCGACGATGACGTACGAGCCGACCACTATCACGATAAAAACGGCCACAAGGCCTGAAAGAATAGAAACTAGTGCATTTTTCCGCATGGAAACCTCCGCTTGGATTATTGATCTCTTCGCAAAACAGTTGCTTTACGACCGAGATACACCGCCTATCTGAAGTTTGTGACAGGAATTATGACGCGAGCCTATCGAACGCGGCACCGCCAAACGTAAAGTGTCTTTCCGCTTCGTTCTTGTCCGCGCCGAGCTTCTCGTAAAAACCGATTGCCGTGGTGTTCCAATCGAGCACCACGAAATCGATCCGCTCATATCCGCGGTTCCGGCCGAGCCGCGCGATCTCCTTCAGCATTGCCTCGCCGATGCCTTTGCCGCGAAAGTCTGGACGGATGTAAAGGTCATCAAGATAAAAACCGCACTGCCCGCGAAAGCTCGAGAAGTTGGGGAAGAAAAGCGCGTATCCCACGCTCTCTTCACCTGCGAAAGCGATCAGCCCCTCAACGGGTCCATCATCCGCAAACATCGCCCGCGAGAGTCTTTCCTCGGTGACCTCGAGATACTGCGTAAGCTTCTCAAACTCCGCGAATTCGCGGATCATCCCGAGCAGCGCGCCGAGGTCCGATCTTTCTATCTTTCTAATGGTCGTATCCATAATAAAAAACCGGGCCTCGAAAGACCCGGTCAATAAGTTAACAGAAAAATAACCTTATGGTTTCTTCTTGCCCGACGATGGCAGCTTTTGCGGCGCCATCTTCGCCTCGTTCTTGAGGTAATCGACGGTCTGCTTGACGCTCACCTTGAGTTCCTGTACCGATGGCGGATCGGTCGACGCGACCGGAGCTACCTCGGTGTACTTCTGCAAGTAATTCAGCGCCTCCTGCTCCATCGCCTTGTTCTCAGGCACCTCCGCTGAAGCCTGGGCGAACAACGAGAGCCCTAGACCGGCCATCGCATCAGAATAGTCGGGCTTTGTCGCAAGCACTGCGCGATATGCTTCTACTGCCCCGGCAAAATCACCCGAGACGCGATAAAGGTCCGCGATCATTTCATTCGCCTCAAGCTTTTTTGCTGCGTCGGATTCCGCGGCGATGTATTCCGGCAGCCACGCCTTGGCAAGATCGATCAGCTCCTTATCAGCCTGCATCGCGCTTACCGAGACTCGAAATGACTCTCTCGCTCCATTCAAGGAATCAACCTTGTTCTTTTCATAGTTGACCTTATCCGTAATGTCTGCCGGCGGAGCATTCTTCAGGACCTGCCACGCCTTCACATACGAGTCGGCCGAGTCAAAAAAATCCTTCTTTGCCTGGATCTGGCCGTCGATCTTTTCCTGCGTCGTCGCGGCCTTCTTCGCGGTGTTATACCGGTCGATCCCGCGGGCGCGTAAAGCAGTACCGCGGTTGATATAGAAGACGGGGGCGCTGCCGACAAAGGTCGGATCTGCCGCGATACCCTCTTCATACTTCGAAATGGCGAGATCGTAATTCTTCGCAGCCATTGCTTCCGGGCCTTCCTTGGCGATACGATTGATGACCTCGTTTACTCTCGTCGCCTTATCGTTCGCCTCTTTCTGGGCCTTTACCTTCGCGTCGTAGTCTTCCTTCGCTTTCTTTTGCTCGGCGGTCTCGACGTTAGCGGTGCTTCCCATCTTTATGTCTTTTGCGACAGCCTCGCGAACCTCGTCCTCGGTGAGCACTCGTCCATCGCCCGGCGAAAGTACCACGAGCACTTTTGACATACCCGCCTTAATGTTCGGGAAGTAGTTTGGCGAAGCCCCGGGCGCGCTCACCGCAAGCACGAACGTACCCTGGATCGGGACGCCGGCGAATTGGAAAATACCGTTCTTATCGGTCTTCGTGACCGGGCCGCCCGCCTTGATATCTGTTCGATAGACCTGAACCGTGGCACCGGCCAGGGGCGTTTTGGTACCGCCCTTATCCATCTCTACCGTGCCGCTGAGCGGCTCCGCTTGCGCTAACGCGCTCGCGGCCCCCGCTAATACAACTGCCGACAATACGATCAGTCCAAAAAATGACTTGCGAAACATTAAGATCCTCCAAAATTACAAACTACCAAGTTTGCGGCCATTTGATGGCAAAATGAGGGTGATAGTTCGATATTTTCGTTAATTCTACCCCAAACCCCTCGAAAAATCAGGTGACAGCTTATCACCCTCAAAACGCGGCCGGATTTAGGTTAAGAAATCGGTGTGATATCTTTTGATTTGAATGGATAACTCAACAAAAATGGCGGAAAAGATCTATAACTTCAGCGCTGGACCGGCCGTATTGCCCACGCCCGTTTTGGAAAAGGCCCGTGACGAAATGTTCTCCTTCGGCGGCTGCGGGATGAGCGTGATGGAGATCAGCCACCGCTCAAAACAGTTCGAGGGAGTGTTGGCCGCGGCGGAGAACGGCATTCGGGAACTTCTCGCCGTGCCCGACAATTACCGGATCCTCTTCCTGCAAGGCGGCGCGACGCTCCAATTCTCGATGGTGCCCATCAACTATATGGCCGGCCGCTCCGCCGACTACGTCATTACAGGCGCCTGGGGGAAAAAGGCGCTCAAAGAAGCAAAACGCTGCGGTACGCCGAACGTTATCTATACATCAGCCGAGAACGGCTTCAGATCTGTGCCCGACCCTGAGGAGCTGAAATTCGAACCCGACGCAGCCTATCTTCACTACACTTCGAATGAAACGATCGAGGGCGTGGAGTTCAAGTACGAGATCGACACCGCGGGTCAGGTCCCTGTCGTGTGTGACGCTTCGTCAAATATCCTTTCTAAGCCGCTGGATATCGCGAAATACGCGCTTATCTACGCCGGTGCCCAAAAGAACATCGGCCCCAGCGGCGTCACGCTCGTGATCATTCGTGACGATATGGTCGCCAAGGTTCCCGAGAACCAGCATTCGATGCTCGACTATCGCGTTCAGGTTGAGAACGACTCTATGCTGAATACCCCCAACACTTGGGGTATTTACATCATCAGCCTTGTCTGTGAATGGCTGCGCGGCAAAGGCGGGCTCGTCGAGATGGAAAAGCTGAACGAAGAAAAGGCTGCGATCCTCTACAACGCGATCGACTCGAGCGACGGATTCTATACAGGGCACGCCGACCGGGATTGTCGCTCTTTGATGAATGTCACGTTCCGCCTCCCCTCCGAGGACCTGGAGAAGCAATTCGCAGCCGAAGCGACCGCCTTGGGCCTCGACGGCCTCAAGGGTCATCGATCCGTCGGCGGAATTCGCGCCTCGATCTACAACGCGTTTCCGCGTGAGGGCGTCGTAGCGCTCGTCGATTTTATGCAGGATTTCGCCCGGCGAAACGGCTAAGCCAGGCTCTTTGTGATAGCCTGCACGAGGTCCCGCTCTTCCTCCCGATCGACCGTGCGAAGGTCTATTAGCACTTTTCCCTTTTCCACGCGCGTGATGACCGGCGGAGTTGAGTTTCTGAACATTCCCGCAAGTTCAGATGCGGAGCGTGTTTCATGAGTAAGCGCGATCAGGACGGTCGGTCGTTCTACTCCAGGAGCGGCTCCGCCGCCTACCGCGGAGACGCCATCGAGCAGCTCAGCCCTCAGGCCGTTGATGACCACAAGCTTTTTCGCCATCGCCTTTGCGCGCTTGCCGATATCACCGGTACCCAGTGACAGCATGCGCAATACCGGAACATCGTTTAACGCATTTCCGCGCCGATATGCTTCAAGGGTCGCATTCAGGGCGGCGTAAGTAAGCTTGCTTACCCGCAGCGCGCGGTAAAGCGGATGCTTGCGAAGCTGATCGATCAACTTTCGCTTGCCCGCGATGATCCCCGCTTGAGGACCGCCGAGCAGCTTGTCGCCGCTGAATGTGACGATCTGCGCTCCATCCTTGATAGCTCTTCTTGCGACGGGCTCGTCAAGGCCTATCGCCGAAAGATCGATCATAGCGCCCGAGCCGAGATCTTCGTAAAAAAGAAGTTTCTTCTTCCGCGCCAGTGCGGCCAGATCGCTCGTCGATGGCGAATCCGTAAAGCCGATGATCCGGTAATTCGACGGATGTACGCGAAGCAGCATCTTCGTGCTCCGTTTTACGGCCCTTTCGTAATCGGCGATCTTGGTGCGGTTCGTAGTGCCTACCTCTCTCAAGTCCGCACCGGACTGCTCAAGGACGTCCGGCACACGAAAATCCCCTCCGATCTCGACAAGTTCACCTCGCGAAACGATCACCTCGCCGCCCGATGCGAATACCGTCAGGACAAAAAAGGCCGCCGCCGCGCAGTTGTTAACTATAAGTGCCGCCTCCGCGCCTGTTAGCTCGGTAATTAGCTGTTCCGTTCTCTCCCCTCGCTTACCGCGCTTGCCGGTTGTAAGGTCGTATTCCACTGCGGCAAAGCCGGCGGCGTCCCGGATCGCCTTTTGCGCATCCGCCGAGAGCGGTGAGCGCCCCAGGTTCGTGTGAATGACCACGCCGGTCGCATTGATGACCCGCCGGGTACCGCGCCGCGTCTCGCGCGACCAGCAAACAAGGAGCTCATTCTCGACAGCCGCAAGCGCCTCCGCTTTTGTCGAAGCATTTTTCAATGAAAGCAGCTGCTCCCGTGCTTCGGCTATGCATTTTCGAGCAAGGTCAGCCGCGTGTTCAGGTCCGGCCGCGGCGGCAAGCCTGCGGCCCGTGTCCGTCCGAAGCAGTTCATCGACGCCCGGCAGCACGCTCAAGTCGGGTTTTGCATTCGATTTTGCCGGCATTATTCCTGGAACAGACCGCTTGTTAGCGCTTTAATTGAACAGGGCATCCCGCGCCCTTCTCACCACCTCGAACCGAAAGGTTACCCTCAGATCATGGCGTTCATTGGAAACAAATTATACCGTCAGAACCAGTCCAAGCTCGATGAGGCAGCGGACATCGATCAGCAGCTGTCGAGAATGGAGGACGACATCCGCAAGCTAAAGATAGATTTTGACATCTATTTTAACGGTGCCGTGAAGCGGCCGCCTCTTGAGGCACGTGCACGTCTCGAGGCGTTCATCAAACGCATCGCTGACAATCGGAGCCTGACCTACGCTCAGCGTTATCACTTCAATACGCTCGTCGCCCGTTTTACTTCCTATCGTGAGCTTTGGCGGCGGATCCTGAAATCCAAGGGCGAAGAGCTGCTCTAAACAAGAAAGCGGATACCGTGTTGCACGGCATCCGCTTTTTCTTGTCTTAAAATCGTAGCGGGGCGTATTACGCGACCTTCGCGACGTTCTCTGCCTGGGGGCCTTTGGGTCCATTCGTTACGTCGAATTCTACTTCCTGACCCTGGATCAAGGTCTTGTAGCCGTCGCCGCTTATCGCGCTGTAGTGAACGAATATGTCCTGTTCACCGGGCTGCTCGATGAAACCGTAGCCCTTCGCGTTGTTGAACCATTTGACCTTGCCGGTCGTCTTTGCCATTCCAAAACATCCTCCTAATACTTCAACTCATGCTCGTATGGGAGCAAGATAGAACCCGCTGTATGCCACCTGAGCGCTCCGCGCCCGCGGCTTGCGGCAAACTTCGCTACATGTAACACACTCTTAGCAAAAGAAACTCCGATCTTAAACTTCAAGATTCTTTTTGTCGTTTGTTTGAATTGTGTTGATAGACGAACGCAAATTTAATCAAAAGTTATAGTACCTGTCAAGACGTTTTTCCTTATTTTTTCGCGTGTTACGTCATCGTTGACTTTGCCCGCGCCGATAACCGAAGATTGAGCCGAACAGCATGGCTTTCCGCCGCTGCTAAAGACTATGGCCTCCGATTACGGCAAGGACCCGCTTCTCTCCTACAACAGGTATCTAAAAGTTCCGGAGCTTTTGCGCCTACAGGAGACGTTATCCGATCCCGTCAGTCACGACGAGCTTCTCTTCATTGTCATTCATCAGACGTATGAGCTTTGGTTCAAGCAGATACTTCACGAGATCGATGCGACCATCAAGTGGCTGAACGAGGGGCGCTCTTTTCGTGTTAATCACAGCCTGCGCGCCGTTACCGGCATCGAGAAAGTGCTCGTATCGCAGATCCATATTCTCGAATCGATGGCGCAGATCGGTTTTCTCGAGTTCCGCGATAAGCTGAACCCAGCCAGCGGTTTTCAGTCTATGCAGTTCCGCGAGCTTGAATTCGTATCCGGCCAAAAGGACGAGAAGATACTTGAGAATTTTCGGGATGATGATTTTGCGTACAAGCGCCTGAGCGAACGCTATGTCGAGCCGAGCCTCGCCGATGCATTTTGGGCAATGCTCGAGCGCCAGGGCTTTAAGGCCTCGGATAGGGAGCAGCGTGTGGTATCGATCGTCGAGATCCTCACCCACCCTGAGAAGCACGGCGATCTCTTTCTCATGCAGGACCTCCTCATAGAGCACGACGAGAACATCTCTCTTTGGCGTTACCATCACGTGCTCATGGTCGAGCGTATGCTCGGCATGAAACGCGGCACCGGGGGATCTGAGGGCGTCGGATATCTGATGACAACGCTCACTAAGAAATTCTTCCCCGAGCTGTGGGAAGCCCGCACCCACCTGAAAGTCGATCAACTGCCCTGATCAATGAAAAAGTATCTCTCTTTTGTTCTTCTACTCCTCCTTGGGGCGGTTTCACCCGCCCAGCAGATCCAGGTCCAGATCCTGCACGTGAACGACGTGTACCAGTTCGCCCCCGTAGATGGCGGAGACCGCGGCGGCATTGCCCGGTTGATGACGCTCAAGAAGGAAGCCCTCGAAAAGAATCCGAATACGATCTTCACTCTCGGCGGCGATACCATCTCACCCTCGGTCGAAACGCGCACTTACAAGGGCGCGCAGATGATCGACGCATGGAATGCACTCGGCATCGACTACGCAGTTTACGGCAATCACGAATTCGACCTCGGCACGCAGACGCTGCTCGACCGAATGCACGAGTCGAAGTTCCAATGGCTCGGCGTAAACGTCGTCGATACAAAAACTGGAAAGATATTAGCTGATACCCCGCCATATGTCGTGCGCGAGGTCGGCGGCGTGAAGATCGGCCTGATCGGTTTCGTGCTGCCTGAAACAAAACAAACATCGTCAATGGAGGCGGATCTCAACGTCCTCGAGCCCTGCTCGATCGCCAAAAAACTGGTCAAACAGATGCGCAAAAAAGCGCACGTCGACGCCGTCGTGGCGCTCACGCATTTGTCGATGTCCCAGGACAAGGAACTCGCAAAGTGCGCTGATATCGATCTGATCCTGGGCGGTCACGAGCACAACCTTCTGGAATCGTCGTCGAGCGGTACGCCGATCTTCAAAATGTGGTCTGACGCGCGGGAGATGGGTAAGTTCTATCTGAATTTCGACGCCTCGACTCATCATCTGTTAAGCATCGATTGGACCGTCGTGGCGGTAACAAAGGATATTCCCGACGATCCGCGGTTCGCGCCCGTTTATGAGAAGTATCGCCCTCTGCTTGAAAAGCTTGCCGAGCGAGTAGGCGAAACTTCTGTTGAGCTCGATGCGCTCTCCAAAAGCAATCGCCAAAAGGAAACGAATATTGGTGACTTCATTGCCGACGCCTACAGGCGTTCCGTCGGCGCCGATATCGCTATTGTCAACGGCGGCTCGATCCGAGCGGACCTCACTTATCCGCCGGGCGTGCTGACAAAGCGGGATGTGCTGTCTATGCTCCCCTTCAACAACCCGATCGTGAAGGTCGAGGTCACCGGTAAGCTGCTCCGTCAGATCCTCGAGCACGGAGTCGCTCGAAGCGGCCCGGGCGAAGATTCCGAACCCGGACGATTTCCACAGGTCTCTGGTCTACGATTCGAGTACGACGCGGCCAAATCTGCGGGCAGTCGAATTATTTCCGCAGCCGTTGATGGCCAGCCTATCGATGACAACAAGACTTACACGATCGCGACCTCGGATTTTCTGGTATCAAGAGGCGGCGATGGATACACGATGTTATCTCAGGCAAAACGGTTGACTGATGCGGCAACTGCTCCCAAGGATTCTGACGTCTTCGATGCGGCGGTCCGTGGTAAAAAGATAGCCCCGGTCGTTGACGGGCGTATCAGGCGCATTAATTAGTCAGAACCGCCTTCTTGAGCGAGCGGCCAGCTTCGTATCAAATGAATACCTGAAACACCTCGTTCGAAAATAACTTTCCTTTCCGTGTCAGCTTCATCCGGCCGTCCGCGATCTCGATCAAGCCGGCGTTGCGAAGCTCGTCGACTTCGGTTCCGTATTGATCTAGCAGGTTTCGTTGGAATCGCTCACGGTACACTTCAAGAACAACTCCTTTCTCCAGCCGCAGCCCAAGAAAAACGTATTCGGATGCCGCGTCGGTGTTCTCCCGCATGACTTCCGCCGAGCCGCTGCTCTCGATCGCCGAGACATATTTGGCGGTGTCGCGCTCATTCGCGTATCGCTCTCGCCCGTCAAATGAATGCGCTGACACGCCGAATCCGTAAACGGGATCGAGCGTCCAGTATTTGCTGTTGTGCCGGGCCTCGAAACCCGGCATTGCAAAGTTTGATATCTCGTACTGCTCGTAACCCGTGGCGGCAAGGCGTTCAAGCATCAGCTCATACATTTCGGCGGCGAGGACATCGTCAGGCTCAGGTTGGCGCTTTGAGCGGATCTGCTCAGCGAGCGGAGTGCCCTCATGAACTTCCAATAAATAAAGCGAGATGTGATCAGGCGGCATCGCGATCGCTTCCTCAAGATTTCGCTCCCAGTCATGCAAGGTTTGGCCCGGCAGCCCTGCTATCAGGTCGAAACTGATATTAGCGAATCCGGCTTCTCTCAATAGTCGAAACGTCTCTCTGGCGTCATTCGCATCGTGACCGCGGGCGAGCAGCCTTAATGCACGATCATCAAATGTCTGTACACCGAAACTCGCGCGGTTCACGCCCAGTTCCCGATAGGCAGACAATGTCCCGGCCGTCACCGTCGCGGGATTCATCTCCATCGTGATCTCAGCATCTGAAATTACGTCGAATCTTTCGCGTACTGCTGTGATTATTTTCTCGACCTGTCGCGGCACCAGCAGCGACGGCGTTCCTCCCCCGAAATAGACCGTCTCGACCGGATCTTGATTTTCGACTTTTGAATTTTGAATTTCTGAGGCTAGCGCTTCGACATACCGCTCAACCCCCGCCGCGCTTCGATACACATCTGTCGCAAAGTCGCAGTATGAGCATCGCGACTTGCAGAACGGAATATGCAGGTAAACGCCGGCGGCCATCTATAATGATTCTATTGAACAAACCCGTCCGCCGCTCGTAAAACGGTACCGATGGAGCAACTTTCTTACAACGTTTCTTTGGTTTGCTTTGCGGTAGTGATGATCTGCTGGATCGTATTTGCCGCCGTGTTCCTGCTGAGAAAGAGGCCGGCGAGATCCCCCGACGCCGTAAACGCGCCAAAGTCATGGGTCGGCATCATTATTCAGGGACTGGGGTATGCGATCGTCTGGTCGCTGCACCGGTGGCCGTGGTTCTCGTCCTTCACGGGCGAGTATTATTCGTTGAATATCGCCCTGCAAGTAGTGGCGGCCGCCATATCTATCGCGTCGGTTATCCTGACGATGTCCGCCATCCGCGAACTCGGCAAGCAGTGGAGTCTCGAGGCACGGCTCGTCGAGGGTCATCAACTGATCAGATCGGGCCCCTATGCCCTCGTCCGTCATCCGATCTATACCGCAATGCTCGGCAAGCTCATCGCGACGGGCATAGTACTAAGTCACTGGTTCGTGTTGATCGCCGCCTTGATCGTGTTCTTGATTGGGACATTGATCCGAATAAGGTTCGAGGAAAAGCTGTTAAGCGACGCGTTTGGAGACGAATTCGCGAAATGGAAAGCAAAGGTCCCGGCTCTGATACCCTTCCTCAAGGTGTGATCAGCAGCCACCTTTCAGCTTTCAGCTAATGCTCCAGACTGGAAGCGAGGCTATTGGCCCAGGTGTTTTCAAGCTCCTCGATCGATGAATTGATGACTATCGTGTCATCGATCGAAATGCAAAGGTCTTGTCCACCCACCTTTCCGATGATCTCAAATGGGACATCCGCAATAAAGGTCGTCACCTTGATCAGATCCTCCGGCGAGAAACTGATCACGACCCGAGACGGTGTCTCGCCGAAAAGGGCAGATTCATTCGACAGGCCATTGGCCTTGAGCGAGACCTCCGCACCAACGGAGGCGCGTCCCAGCGACGAAAAGCAGCATTCTGCGATCGTCACGGCCAGGCCGCCGTCCGAGCAATCGTGAGCCGATTTGATGAGGCAATTGTCGATAAGGTTGAGCAGCGTTTCCTGGACCCGCCTTTCCAGATCGAGATCCACAGCGGGGCAAACGCCGGCTTCGATAAGGTCCGCGGTACCTGTTCCGATTACCGTCTGAGCAAATTCGCTCGCTGCGAGATCGTCTCCGGTCGAGCCTATCAATGCGATGATGTCGCCGTCCTGCTTAAACCCGTGTGTACAGATCCTTCGCGTATCCTCGATCAACCCGACCATTCCGATGACCGGCGTCGGCAAAATGCCTTTCCCGTCCGTTTCGTTATAAAACGAAACGTTTCCGGACACGACTGGCGTCCCAAACGCCTTGCATGCATCGGCCATCCCGTCGATCACCTCAGAAAATGACCACATCACTTCGGGGCGTTCTGGCGAGGCGAAGTTAAGGCAGTTCGTAACGGCGATCGGTCTCGCTCCGACGCATGCCACATTTCGAGCGGCCTCGGCCACGGCGAGTTTTGCTCCCTCGCATGGGTTAATGCCGACAAATTTGCCATTCCCGTCATGGCACATCGCGATCGCCCGGCGCGTCTCTTTTACGCGGATCACCGCCGCGTCTGCGCCCGGCAAAACCGCGGTATTCGTACGCACCATGGAATCGTATTGCTCATAGACCCAGCGCTTGGAACAGATGTTCGGACTTGAAAGCAAAGCTCTCAAAGCCTGTTCCGGGTTCGGCGTTCCGGGTTCCGAGTTTTCATTTCTTAACTCGGAACTCTGAACTCGTAACTCCGAACTCGCCGCAGGCGGTGCCATCGGCCGTGCATACTTGGGCGCTTCATCGGTGAGCGCCAGCACGGGAAGGTCTGCTTCGAGCTCGCCGTCGAACGTGATCTTGAGCCGATCGCCTTCAACGACCTTACCGATCACGACACAGTCAAGGTCCCACTTATTGAAGATCTCGATAACATGCTTCTCCTGGCCCTTGCGCGCGACGATGAGCATCCTCTCCTGGGATTCAGACAGCATCATCTCGTAAGCCGTCATCCCGGTCTCACGCTGCGGCACCAGGGTCAGATCGATCTCTAGTCCGGTGCCCGCTCGAGCGGCCATCTCCACGGACGACGAAGTAAGTCCCGCCGCGCCCATGTCCTGAATGCCCTCGATAGCGCCGGATCGCATCGCTTCCAGACACGCCTCGAGCAGCAGCTTTTCAAGGAAAGGGTCGCCAACCTGAACGGTAGGACGTTTCTCGAGCGCTTCTTCGTCAAACTCCGCCGACGCCATCGTCGCGCCGTGAATGCCGTCGCGTCCTGTTTTTGCGCCTGCATACAAAACGGGATTGCCTACACCCGTCGCCTTTCCAAAAAAGATCTGGTCCTTGCGGACAAGACCGAGCGCGAACGCGTTTACCAACGGATTTAGCGAATAACTCTCGTCGAACACAACTTCGCCGCCAACTGTCGGTACCCCAAAGCAGTTGCCATAATGACCGATACCCGCTACACAGCCCTTTAGGATCGAGCGGTTGCGGTTGCCGTTCTTTGGATCGTTCAGAGGACCAAAACGAAGACTGTTCATTGCTGCGACCGGACGTGCGCCCATCGTAAATACGTCTCGTAATATTCCGCCGACACCTGTTGCCGCTCCCTGAAACGGCTCAATAAATGAAGGGTGATTGTGCGACTCGACCTTGAATGCAACACACCAGTCATCGCCGATATCGATCACGCCCGCGTTTTCGCCCGGCGGTACGATCACGCGTGGACCCGTCGTCGGGAGTCGTTTTAGATGAATGCGCGACGATTTGTACGAACAGTGCTCGGACCACATCACGCTGAAAACACCCAACTCCGTAAGGTTCGGTTCGCGGCCCATGAGCTGTTTTATCTTTTCGTACTCGTCGGGTGAGAGGCCGTGCTGATCGACGATCTCAGGAGTAATAGGCGTTGCAGTCATAGAAGGCCGCTTCCTTGGTAGAAAAACGAAACAGCCATTCTAGCGACTCAAGCCCGGTTTGTCGATTTGAAAGTTGTTCTGATCAGATCGTGGCGTTGATCGCTCGGTGATCATCCCGGGATATGTTTCGAAGTGACGGGGCCTTCAGCGTTCCGCCCATCCAAACAAACCCGCCGGACATGAACATCAAAAAAACAAAACCGGCGCTTTTGGCCGGTCGTTCTAGTCAAAGAATAATGATTTTCCTACTTCCCCGCCGAGGGCTGGGCGAGAAGTTTGTCGACCTCTGCCGTCACCGCGGAATACGCGATCGCGCCCTTGTGCATATACGCCACAGATCCATCGGCGTTGAAGATCATCGTCAACGGCAGGTTTCCCTCCCAATCTTTTGAGATGAGCTCTATCGCGGCGTTCTCATCGGGTGTGATGAGCAGATAGGCAGGCATCTGCGCTTTCATCTGCCGAAGGAATTTAGGCACGGTGGTCCTAATATCAACCAGATCGTCAAAAGATACGGTCGCAAAGTCGATCTTACCTTTATAAGCGGCGTCTAGCTTAACAAGTTGAGGAAACTCCTCCCTGCAAGGGTCGCACCACGTTGCCCAAAAGTTTATAACAAGCGGTTTGCCCTTAGGCTTCAGGAGTCCGCGGAGTCCCTCAAGATCTATCTGAGTGACCTTCGGGCCAATGGAAATAGCGGCTTTCGGCCGGACCGCTCCTTTCTTCGCGCCTTGCGCCGATACCCCGGCCACCAGCAGCGTGACAAATAGAAAAACGAATGTGCTGGCGAAAAAACGCCTCATTGATTCGCGCGTTTTATTGTGCAGCCGATCGCGTGAGTGTTGGGCTGAGAGACGGCTTTGCCGCTTAACGACTCTTCAAATGCTGTCTTCAAATAAGGCTGCGTCACGTTATCTCCGCCGCGGTCATTATCGATCGCGCCGTGATAGACCAGCTTCCGCGAGGCATCGACGTAGAAAACCTCAGGCGTGCTCTGTGCATTGAGCTTGTCGGCAAAAACGTTGTTCTTGTCAATTAGGACAGGGAATTGATACCCGTATTCGGCGATATTCGATTTCACCCACGCAAGGTCCTCGGTCGCATTCGAATTGATGCCGATGAAGTTAATGCCTTTCGACTTATAAGCGGCCGCGATCTCATTGATGCGATCGTGATAGCCCTTGACTACCGGGCATTGGGCCGACAAAAACACGATCAACGCGCCTTTCTCGCCCTTCAGGGAATCAAGTGTCTGAACGGCGCCATTTGTATCCGGCAGCGAAAAATTCTCCATCGTCGCGCCGATCTTAAGGCCTTGCCCGCTAGCGGCGAGAGCAAATAGACCGACGATGAGGGCCAGCAAAAACAACCTTTTCATCTCAATATCTCCGGGATAATAATATCAGCTGCTCTTTCACCTGCGTGAAATATTTCAGGGAGATGTCCTGCAAGCAAATTTGATGCAGACATCCCCCTGAAAGTTTATCTAGCCAGAGGCGGCCAACTACCAGAAAAGCACGCCGCCGCCGTCGCTGTCAGGGTCATAGCTGCCGTCCTCGTCTTCTTCAGCACCAGGACGCGTCGCAGGCAGGCGTCCCGCGGGAAGCGGTGCACCGGCCGCGTCAAGTTCCTTCTCGAAACGCGGTATCTCGGCCTCGACAAGGTTTCTTAGCTTCGCAAGTACGGGCGGGAACAGCTCCGCGACGATCGCGTATTGCTCCTGCTGCGTGCGCGTCGGGGTCGTCGTCGACAGGCGGGTCGCGCTCGCGACCGTGTTGATGCGGTCGCTGATCGACGGTGGCGGAATATCGCTATTCTCGCGGCCTCCTCGAAGCGAGTTGATGATGTCCTCGATCTGGTTTTCGAGCGATTCAGCTGTGTCGAGAAGCTTCTTATTCTCGACCGGGGCCTCAAGCGCTGCTCGCTTTAACAAGCCGATCCGCGTCCTGGCTTCCGTCGCAGCCGAAGAAGCACCCGTTACCGAACGCTGCATTGCAGAGACCTTCTTCTGAAATTCGCCAAGTGCGGCGATCTCAGCCGGGGTCATCTTTTCACGGCCCTCGACGATAACGTTGAAACTCTGCGTACCCGGAAGCGGTGTCACCACTCCATTCACACGCATTGCCCACGAGACGGAATATTTCCCCGGCATCACCAGCGGCCCACCGCCGCCGAAGCCGCCAAAACCTCCGCCGAATCCTCCGCCGCCGCCCGGGCCGCCTCCGCCTCCCGGAGGAGGCGCGGTCACGATCGGCGAGGTGTAGCGCATATCCCACACCACACGGCTGATACCCTGGCCCGTCGGTGAGCTCATGCGGCGAACGATCTTGCCGTCTGAGTCCGTAATGGTGAACAGAAGTACGGGTGCCTCTTCTTCCTGCTCGGCACGCAGCTCGGCGATCGACGGATAATTTATCGGCTCGTTGCGGCGAGCGGCAGCGCGCTCAGCGTCCTGCCGCTTCTGCTTGAGCGTTTTGGGAGCCTCCTTCATGTAATAGGTAAAAACTGCGCCGTAGGACGGATTCTGCGCGGTAAAGAATCCCGCACCCTGCGATCCCGCGAATGAGCCGTTCGAGCGGATATACATCAACGCGTCCTTTACCGGGAAAAGGCTCGTACCCTTTGTCACGATCTCGGGAGCGACGTTGCGTAAAGGTGCGTAGTTATCGAGCACGTAGATCCCCCTGCCGAATGTCGCAATGATCAGATCGTTCTCCATCTTCTGGATCGCGATGTCACGCACAGCTATCGTCGGCAATCCTCCGCGCATCTGCGTCCATTTAGTTCCGCCGTCAAGTGTGAAGAAAAGCCCAAATTCTGTGCCGACAAAAAGAAGATTCGGATTGATCGGATCCTCTGCGATCGCATACAGCGAGCCGCGCTGTGGCAGGTTGTTCGTGATCGATGTCCACGTCTTACCGAGATCCGTACTCTTCCCGATATATGGCTTAAAATCTCCATTCTGATGGTTGTTCCATAGGACGTAGACCGTGTTCGCATCATGTTGCGAAGCCAGCACCCTGGTGATGTAGCCGTTTTCCGGCATGCCGGGTACCTTATCGATCTTGCGCCATGCGCCGCCCCCATTCTCGGTCACCTGAATGAGGCCGTCATCGGTCCCGACATAGATGAGTCCCTCTTTCTTCGGCGATTCTGAAATGGCTGAAGCATTGCCATAGAGAGCTGTCGACGCATTCTTCTCAACGGCATCGGGGCCCCAGATCTTGCCCATAACAGGCAGCGCATTGCGGTCAAGGCCGCGGCTGATGTCGCCTGAGATCGCTTTCCAATCATCGCCCCCGTTATCTGAGCGATATACTTTGTGTCCCGCAAAATAAAGTCTCGTATGTGAGAACGGGCTGATAATGAACGGCGTGTCCCAGTTATAACGCTGCGACTCTACATCCTTCCCCTCGATCGGCTCGATACCAACACGCTCGCCCGTTTTCTTGTCGAGGCGAACGATACCGCCATTCTGACTCGCTGCGTACACGATATTTGAATCCGTAGGATCTACTGCCGAGTGGAATCCGTCGCCGCCATTTGTCGCGTACCAGTCCGAATTGACGATGCCCGATGCACTTCTTGTGCGTGCCGGCCCGCCGAGGGAATTGTTGTCCTGAGTACCTCCGTAAACGTGATAGAAGGGGACATTGTTGTCCGCGACCACGTCGTAAAATTGGGCGATCGAGAGATTCGATTTGAAGTTCCAGTTCGCACCTCGGTCAAAGCTCTCGTAAATACCCCCGTCACATCCGACGAGAAGGTAATTCGTGTCGTTCGGATCGATGTAGATAGCGTGGTTATCGACATGTTTCAGGCGCTCGCCAAGACCGTGGAAGGAACGGCCGCCGTCATCAGAGACCTGGAACTGCACATTTGGCAAATATACGCGATCCACATTCTTTGGATCCGCGATGATCTGTCCGTAATACATACCCTGGGCAATGTCGTTGCTCATACGGTCCCAGGTGGCGCCGCGGTCATTCGACCGAAATATGCCGCTTGAGGTTCCGGTGGCCTCGACGGTCGCGTAAACAACGTTATGGTCGGCAGGCGATATAGATAAGCCGATTCGGCCGATGTCGCCCTGAGGCAGCCCGGAGCGAACTCGCTGCCACGTATTGCCGCCGTCCGTTGATTTGTAGATCGCGCTTTCCGGGCCGCCGTTGATCAGCGTGAAGAAATGACGACGGCGCTGCCACGACGCGGCGTACATGATGTCGGGGTTGACCTGGTCCTGAACAACGTCTGTAACCCCTGTGTTCTCGCTAATGGTTATGACTTGTTTCCAGGTGCGGCCGCCGTCGGTGGTCTTATAGAGGCCCCGCTCGCCGCCGGCTGACCACAAAGGACCTTGAGCAGCGACAAAAACAATGTTGCTGTCACGCGGGTCGATAATGATCTTGCCAATGTGCTCAGAGGTCTTGAGACCGACATTTCGCCAGCTCTTGCCGCCATCGTCTGATCGGTAAACACCGTCGCCATAGCCGACACTGCGTTGGCTGTTATTCTCGCCCGTGCCGACCCAGACGGTGGACGGGTTCTTTGGATCGATGGCTACGGCGCCGATCGAATACGAGCCCTCGCCGTCAAAAACAGGCGTCCAGGTCGTACCTGCATTCGTGGTTTTCCACACCCCGCCGGACGCGACACCGACATAGTAGTTTTTCCGGTCGTTTGGATCGACAGCAAAAGCTATCACGCGGCCGCTGGTAACGGCCGGGCCGATATTCCGGAAGCGAAATCCCGAGAATACGGCCGCACCAAGCGGGTCTGGTGTTGGGCTGGGGCTGGGCGTAGGTGTCGCTGTCGCCGTTGTACTTGCGGTCGAGTCGCCGCCCGGTGTCGGGCTCGGGCTTGGCCGGCCGGCCAGCGGCTGCGCCGAGAACGTCAGCGATAGTTGACAAAGACAA
>JAFAOW010000193.1 GCA_019247455.1 Acidobacteriota bacterium
CGAACTTCCCGTCAAAAAAGTTGAGATATCGTTGCGACGCGGGAGCAGGCTGTGTCTTCGACTTCGGCGTGGGCAGTGGACGAGATGAACTGGCACTGACGCTCGGCCCTATCGAACCAACAAAAGCGCCAGCGGCCACCGCGATCACCAATGATAAACCCGCAATAATATTGAACCTCATAATTCGAACCCCTTAACCCGATACTAATCCGGAATAACTGATAGCTGATAGCTGAAAACTGATAACTGAGGCGTTCGTCCGATGGCCCCGCGGCGTTCCCCTTGCGTGATCCCCTTGATCTTATTGCGCTAGATCATCGGACGAATATTCTGTGATGCACTAATTCGGCAAAAGGACAGTATCGACGACGTGAATGACGCCATTTGACTGGCGAACGTCAGCGATCGTGACCATAGACTGGCCGCCCTTCTCATCCCAGAGGATAAGCTTCTTGCCGTCCATCTTCGCCCAGAGCTTGCCGCCCGCGACGGTGGTGAACTCGGCCTTGCCCTTACCCTTTTTGATCGCCTTTGCGATCGCCTTGCTGTCGTAATTCCCGGCGATGACGTGGTAGGTCAGGACCTTGACGAGGGTCGCCTTGTTCTCAGGCTTGAGAAGCGTCGCGACCGTCCCGGCCGGAAGCTTGTCGAATGCCGAATTGACCGGCGCGAAGACCGTGAACGGGCCCGTTCCCTTGAGCGTGTCCACCAAACCTGCTGCCTGAACCGCGGCGACAAGCGTTGTGTGATCCTTCGAGTTAACAGCGTTATCGACGATGTTCTTCGTCTTGTACATCGCGGCACCGCCAACCATAGGATTGTCTGTGTACATCTGCGCCCGGGTCTCACCCGCGGCAAACATCAACCCCAAAACCAATACGAATAACCCAAAAAATGATCTCATCTCTATTCTCCCTTGTAATGAAATTAAAAGCTTCGTGCTTTTGAATGAGTTTTCGAGGTGGGTGGAATTTTGGATTCAAAGAAATTTTGGCCGGATCACACGACTGGCACGAATGAAGTCAGGAACGTGGACCGGAGTTGCAGAAGCCCGCAGCAAGGGTGATACACTCGCTTCAGGCTCCTCTTGGCCATCCTTTGCGGTCTTAGCGTCTTTGCGGGAGATCTTTTTTAAAAAAATCTTCAACTACGGCCAAGTTTGTCGAGCTCCTCTTTAATAAGCCCGTAACTAAAACCTCGGCGCATAAGATGATCGTAAAATTTCTTGATCTCTTCACGAGTTTGCGGCACACCTTTGAGGGAAATGCGTTTCTCGATCGCAATGTCCAGGATGTCGGTTTCCGGAAACTTTTCGAAAGTCGCATCTATCGCCTCTTCCAGGACTTGCTTGTCGAGCTTTTTCTGTGAAAGCTTTTGCTGCAGGCTCCGACGCCCCTGAGGTTTTTGACGAAGCTTTGAGGCGACGAGATCACGGGCATATTGGGCGTCATCGAGATATTTGTATTCTTTCAGCTTCTCGACGACGCCGTCGACGATCTCCTCATTGGTCCAAAGCTTTTCCAGCAAACGCGTGCGAAGCTCACCGATCGAACGCGGCTTTGCAGCAAGAAGGCGCACCGCGCGGTCCATCGTTCGTTTGCGTGAGCGCTCCGGATCATGAATTGTGCGTTTGGATTCGTCGACTGACTCGCGGCGGCGGTTCCACATAAATGTATTCTATCTGTGATCTGCCCTCGCGGCGATGCACCGGAACGCGCCCTTGTGCCGGCCTGACGCGATGTAAAACTATGTTACATTCTCTATATGACCGGAGACGAGATCCGAGAGAAGTTTCTCTCGTATTTTGAGAGAAATGGGCACAAGCGCGTGCATTCGTCGCCGCTGCTGCCGGCAAATGACCCGACGCTGCTGTTCGTCAACGCCGGAATGAACCAGTTCAAGGATGTGTTTCTCGGCAACGAGACCCGCGACTATAAACGCGCCGTGACGGCACAAAAATGTATCCGGGCGGGCGGCAAGCACAATGACCTCGATGAGGTCGGAAAAACCGCTCGGCACCAGACGTTTTTCGAGATGCTCGGCAACTTCTCATTCGGTGATTACTTTAAAGAGGATGCCATAAAGTTTGCATGGGAGCTGATGCTTGACGAGTTCAAGCTGCCGCTTGACCGCTTGTGGTTCACCTATTTTGAGGGCGACGACGAGGTCCCTGCTGACACGGAAGCCCGCGATCTCTGGATAAAAATGGGAGCGGCACCTGATCGCGTTCTTCCGTTCGGCCGAAAGGATAATTTCTGGCAGATGGCCGACGTTGGCCCGTGCGGCCCGAATACGGAAATTTCGTATTACATGGGTGATGATCCGGGCGATCCTGAGAAGAATTCGGCTTATTGGGTCAACGGCCCGGGTGATACGACCATCGAGTTCTGGAACCTGGTGTTCATGCAGTACAACCGCACGCAGAACGATGACGGCTCGTTCAGCCTAACGCACTTGCCAGCTCCTTCGGTGGATACGGGTATGGGTCTCGAACGCATCACGACCATAATGCAGCATGTTACGACGAACTATGAGACAGATCTTCTCAGGCCTTTGGTCGAATTTGCCGCAAGTCTCGCGTAAAGGAGGGATTTGTATGGGCGTTCGCTATAAGAGTTTGTTTCCCTGGGCATGTTTGGCGTCCCTCGTCTGCGCCATTTCATTTTTCGGCCAGGTGGGCAGCAGCCAGTCCACCGAATCCCCTTTCGGCGGCAGACATTTTATCAATGGAAGGGTCGTCAACTCGGACGGGAAGCCCATCTACGACAAGATAACAGTTCATTTGAGCTCAATGTTCGGCGGCGACACCATTGGTACCACGGATG
Organism: Acidobacteriota bacterium; assembly: GCA_019247455.1. Taxonomy (GTDB): domain Bacteria; phylum Acidobacteriota; class Blastocatellia; order Pyrinomonadales; family Pyrinomonadaceae; genus OLB17. The sequence goes on from JAFAOW010000193.1 coordinate 2,826, forward strand.
ATGAGGGGAAGTTCGTTTTTACGCGTATTAGCGATGGAACTTATACCGTATCCGTCGAGGAGACTAATGATCACGGTGCTGCGTCCGAGACTGTCGATGTACACCTGGGCGACATTCCTGTCGCAACGGCATTGTATGTCACGCTCCGTTTGGCTCCCAAGAAAAGCGCCCTCAAAGCTCCCGAGGTTATCAGCTCCGCGGCCGCGGAGATACCAAAGGGAGCGTTGAGCGACTACAAC
>JAFAOW010000072.1 GCA_019247455.1 Acidobacteriota bacterium
TCCGATCGTCATCCGTCCCGATGATGACGGCTAGGTCGCCGCCCCCGTTTTGCAATGTGAGGCTCTCTTCACTTGCCGTAAGAGTGCAGGGTTTTATTTCGGTCTTCGCCGGCTTTTCGGATGTCCTGTCCGATGAACTCGGCACTGTAATAACAACTGGAGGAAACAGGTCTTTAGCTGTCGGCGATGGAGAGGGGGACGGGGTCGCCTCTGTCTTCGCAGAGATCGTTTCGGTTGGATCGGTGGGACTCGGCGAAGGCGAGGCCGCGGCCACAGGATTCTCCGCAGAAACTCCGGGGGTAGGAGAGCTCGCGGGATCACTCTTTTTCAGTTCAGGTGTCGCTTCTGCCTTTGTTTGTACGACGTCTCGCGTCGCGCTTGTCGAAATTAACGCCCCTGTCTCCGGAGTTGGTGTGGGTGACGCAGAAACCGCCGCTTCGGGCGTCGGCGTTGGTGAAGCAGAAGCCGCCGCTTCGGGGGTTGGCGTAGGTGAAGCAGAAACCGCCGCTTCGGGGGTTGGCGTAGGTGAGACAGAAGCTGTCATCTCCGGAGTTGGCGTCGGTGATAAAGAAGCCGCTGTCTCGGGACTCGGACTCGGCGATGCTGATGTTGAAGCATCCGGCGTCGAGGAAGGTTGAGTGCTCTCCGGACTTGGGCTTGGCTCAACTTTCGCTACTGTCTCGATCGGCGACGGGTTTGGGCCGATCCTTTCGACGAGGCCGTCTAAATTCCCATTCAGTCTCTTGTAAAGCGACTCGATGACCGAATACCGAAATCCATTTGGGGGCCCGTCCTTATAAGACTTGATATATGCATCTAAGGCTTCCGTCTCTTTGCCATTGAGGGCTAGCGCAGAACCAAGACGCCAGTGAGCTTCGCGCCAATACGAGCTCTTCTCCGGCAAGACGCCGACTGCACGGCGAAGCCTTATCAGCCCGCCTTCTTTATCGCCCATCTGCAGCATCGACCAGCCCTGAAGCTCCTCGATGCGGCCTCTCAGGATCGCGGAGAGCGTCGTACGAGGCACATCCGGTACGCGAATGTATTCTCCCTTTACAATTGCGGCGTGACGGCTGTCATAAAGCTCGCTCGCGAGAACAAGCGTCGCGGCATTTGGCAGCTCAAGTGCGGTGTCGACGCCGGCCGTCGCCTGCTTTGCGATTTCGAGCGCCTTCGCAAAGGCCGCTCCTTTGTCCACCATTGCTCCAGCGACATACACTTGTCGATATGTCTTGAATCGGTCATCACCCTTTACAAGTTCGTCGGCTGCTCTTGCGAGTCGTTCACCGTTGATCTCTTTTGAATCGAGCTCCTGTTGGAAGGCCATCAATGCGGACAATTGACCGGAGTTTGCGCTGGTATCCGCGGCGGTCGGCGCGAAGATACTTGCACGGCGCTCATCCTCCAGGAGCTGGGTGAAGTTTTTCGCATTCCGTTCGACACGGCCGCCGAGATTCGTGCGGACCTCGCCGTCGACGACCGAAAAACTACCTGATAATTGTTCGGCCGCCTCTCGATAATATCCGAGCGCAAATTTTGCCGATGCCAACTCGTACTGGAGCGTCGGAAAATTACCGTATCGCTGTGCCCTCAACAACGCTTTTTCCGCCTCTGCCGGCTTGCCCTGCAGCGCCAGGCCGCGAGCGAGCGCGATATGTGACCAAATAAATCGCGGATCTGCATCGATGGCCTTCTGTGCGAGGTCTACGGCCTTGTCACCGGCACCATTTGCAGCGTACCAATATGCCGCACTGGCAAGGAGAATGACATTGCTCGGGTTTACCTCCAGCTCCTTGGCTAACGCAGCCTCCGCGTCGGCGAGTTTCCCCCCCTCGAATGTGGTCATTACAAGTCCGGTCCTTGCCGGAATATTGGAGTCGTCTTTCTCGAGTATTTCCCGAAAAAGCTTGGCCGCCTCGTCAGGCTTGCCTTGCGCCCGCTTCATTTCGGCGAGCCCGCGCCGAGCCGGCACGGAGTCAGGGTCCAGCTCGAGAGCCTTCGCATAAGATGCGGCCGCATCGTCGATCGCGAATTGCATTCTCGCTGCCATACCGACCGTCATGTATGCATCTGCGGTGGGAGCGGCCGCCACGATCTTGTCAGCGATCCTTTTCGCATCTGCGCCGTTTTCGGTAGCGAGATAGAACTGAGCGAGCGGAAGCAGCTGCACACCATTACCTTCAGCTTTCTCCTCGAGCATCTTGGCGACCTCGAGTGCTGCTGGGCGCAGGCCTCGAAAGTACAGATCCGCGGGTGCCTTTGCCAGGTTCGCGGCAAAACCGTTGTCCGAGAGCTTTGCAGGGCCTTCGCTCAGCGCAAGTTTGTATAAAGTGGCGGCGCCCTCGACATCTCCCGCAGCCGCCTTGTCCGCTGCCATGGCGGCCCGGGTTGTCGCTATAAGTTCGGTAGCCTCCGTCAGCTTTTCCGATGACGGGAAGTTTGTATTGAATTGCTGCAGCGCGGCAATTTTTGCAGCTGGATCGGTCAAGGCCGTGGCCTTTTCCCACTCGGCCTTCTCATCAAGCTTTTTCGGCGTGGTCTTGGGTCGCGAGTTCGCCGCTGCGCCCGTCTTTCTTGGCGTCGGTTTCGACGCGGTCCTCGGTGGGGTCGGGCTTGAAAGTGCCCATCCTGATAAAGATCTGTTTTGAGTGAAGGCGGAGGCAATAGCCAGCGCAACAAGCGCAATTAATGCAAAAAATCTCATAAATAACCCGGCCTTAATTGGCTGCTGCACGAAAATCTTATCACGAAATTGCCACCGCCCGCCCGACGCGCGTATCCTCCGTCTATGACCGAACTTGATCAGGTCTGGTCTCAAATGCTTTACCAAGCGTCCAGGCGGTCGGCCGAGCTCGGCCGACTGGACGTCGCGGAATACTTGCGGTTAAAGGCATCCAATGATGCGATCCGGGCTGCCGGCGCTAACTGGCTTTTCGACAGTGTCACCGAGATAGCCGCCGCTCGAATGCGGCTTTATCCGCTTTTGAAGGTCGATCGCGACGAGCCGTATGATTTTAAGGTCGGCACCTCGAACATGCGTGGTGCCGTCATGAATATCCGCCATGGGATAAGATGTTTGACCGTCGAGGCCGGTTGGGCGCGTCTCCCTGGCGACGGCATCATGCGACACAGCGCACTTGCCCATGCGCGGATCTCGCACTTCGGTATGCCACGAAAAACGGTTGATCTGCGGCTCATCCACGGTGAGGGCTTGCCGGTATGGTTGGACGACAAAGCGAACAGCCTTCACCCGGCTGCTATCGAAGAGCATTTTGACCTTCTGCTCACATCATGAAAACGGCTGATTTTACGATTGTCCGGCTTTGCGATAATCTATTGGATTACAGGAGTAATAGCCGTGATACCCGATCTTGATAAACTGATAGAGCTGCAGCAGACGGATACCAATCTTCGTCGATTGAAAAAACAACTTGATACCGCAACTGAGAGGCGTGCCGAGATCGAACAAGAGTTTGAACAGCACGCCTCTTCTATTCGTGAGATACAAAATCGCCGTGACTCGATCCAAGCCACCCGAGCGGATCTTGAAAAACAGATAGCTGAGAACAAGACCTACCTTGAACGTGCTGAGCGGAATCTCAAACACGCCCAAAACCAAAAAGAATACGAGACCGCAATGCGTGAGACCGATGCGCTGCAAAAGCAGATCGCCGCTTTCGAGACGCAGATCGTCGAGGGTATGGAGGAGGCCGAGAGCGTAGAAAAGGAATTGGTGGACCGCAAAGACGAGATAGATTCTCTGGACGCAAAACGGACAGCGGCGCTGACCGAGTTCGACGCTGAGCTCGCGAAAGAAAGGGCTGAGTTTGAGGCCGAGACCAAACATCGCGAAGAAGCGTTTGCGACACTGCCCGATCGCCTGGCTTCCGTTTACAACCGTCTAGCACAACGCAGCCGCGACGGCATCGCCGTGGCGGAGGTCGTTAATGGTTCGTGCAGCGCATGCTACATGCAGCTTCGCCCACAGGTCCAGCTTGAGGTGAAAAAGGGGGACGAGATCATCACCTGCGAGAGTTGTACCCGCATCCTTTACATGCGGAATCGAGAAGCAGAGGCCTCGGCATAATGGCTGACTTAGAAACTGCAACACTTGCCGCGGGCTGTTTTTGGTGCGTCGAGGCGGTGTTTGACGATCTTCAGGGTGTAGAAGACGTCGTCTCCGGCTATTCAGGTGGGCACAAGGACAACCCGACGTATCAGGAGGTATGTTCGGAATCGACGGGTCACGCAGAGGTGGTTCAGATCAAGTTCGACCCCGCAGTGTTGAGCTTCGAGGATCTATTGCGTGTTTACTTCACTGTTCACGACCCTACGCAGCTCAACCGTCAGGGCAATGACATCGGTACATCATACCGGTCTGCGATCTTTTACCATTCTGAGAAACAAAAGGCCGCGGCCGAAAAGATCATCGCGGAGATCACTGCGGAAAGGATCTATGACGACCCCATCGTTACTGAGGTCACCCCCTTCGACAAGTTCTGGCCTGCGGAGGACTACCATCAGGAATACTTCGCCAACAACCCGGCCCAACCCTACTGCGCCGCGGTGGTGGCGCCAAAAGTAGCCAAGTTCAGGCAAAAGTTTGTAGATCGCTTGAAGAAAAGATAGGTGGTGCCCCCGGTAGGATTCGAACCTACAGCCAACAGATTATGCGTACCACTACGCCTTTCGACGCCCCTTTCGGGTTTGTGGTCTGGACTTTCTCTTCATCCCGACAAAGTCGGGAGTCTGCTGTCAAGTCTCTACACCTTTCCCGCTCGACGGGACTTGGCTCGGGATTACCCTGTACCGAATGGCATTTAGGCTTCCCCGAATTTAACAGATTCTACTAGACTGCCATCAGCAATCCAGCAACCCATTTAGCGACTCCCATATGGAAAAGCAATACTCAGTTGCGGCGCATCTCTGACCGGAAAGCAATCAGTATTCTGCTCGGTTCGATGCAAGAATTCCGATACCAATAACCGAAATCAAAACTACGCCACCCAACAACGACGTGGTTACGAAAGAAGAGCTCGCCTTATCGTCCTGAAAGGCGGCCGTTGTGAAAACTGTTCCTATATGATCGCAATCAAGCGGCTCTGAGTTTCCACCACATCGACCCAAAACAAAAGTCATTTCAGATCGATATTCGACGATGCTCTAACTGTTCGTGGGACAAGCTTCTTCGAGAGGTCACAAAATGCCGACTCCTCTGCCTGAATTGTCACGCCGAACTTCACAACCCAAGCTTTTCCACTTAGGTAATATCGCCCGTTAAGTCTGCTGCTCTAACCGTTGAGCTACAGGGGCACGACTTCGAGTTTAGATCAGACGTCCATTTCGGGCAAATTTAGTCGAGAAGTGGGCGAAGTATCACAGCCAAGCGGTTTATTGATCGAGGCCCCCGGCCCCGGTGGTTAGATTTCGACGTTGGGGCACGAACGGCCCCATGGCAGTTATTCCGCCGGAGGCCCAAACGAGGGCGGCGGCGGAGGGCTCGCGGTAACGCCGTCATCCGGAACGCGGTCGAGATATTTGAAAATGATCAAGATCGCAACGATAGCCGGCACCAGCGACGCTACCGTGATCAGAAGCTGGCTGTTATCGACAAGATGCGGATCCCAACCCCAGCTTGCCGAGCCGATGACCATTACTGCCGCTATGGCGATCGCCGTAGCGAACTGTGCACCGATAAAGACCACACCGCAGATCACCGCCCACAGCGCGCCGCTGCGCCCGGACTCTTTCCCTTTTTTGTATCCAAAATAGATGGCAAGAATTGCAAGTAACATATTCTAGAAGTTTGGTTTCCTGCTGCTGGTCCTCGTATACGTCCCGGTCGCCGTCACGTTATGTCCAAAACCGCAGTCCGAATCATCACCTGTCTGCGTGACCTTGATCGTCCCAGGCCGCACGAACACTATTTCGATCGTGCATCTTTGCATTTCGGGCGACATGACAAAGGCCCTGTCTCCCGTGATCGTGGCCTCGGCGTCCAGCTCGCCGAGATTCGCCATCAGGTCGCCCTTAACTATGTAAGGGTAGAGAAGGTGCATCACCACCCTCAGTCGCCCCTTGCCGATGGACGCGATCTTGATCTCGCTCGCCGAATTCTTATACCGAGCGCCAAACTTATGCTGGAATGTGCCGGTCACCTCGGCGACCGAAACGCTTGCTCTTTGGGCAGCCGTGCCCTGTGTGAACATCATCAAACTAAAGGCGGTAACTATCAGGCAGAAAACGACTTTACGCATACGATCTCCTTTCGGGAATGTCGGTTATCTGCTATATTCTGCCTAACTCTTCCGTAAATTCAAACGTACTAGGAACAGAACTCGTTATGGCGACTGCTCAGGAATCACTCACCGACACGTCACGCGGAGGCTTTTTCGGTCACCCCCGCGGTCTCTCTACGCTCTTCTTCACCGAGATGT
>JAFAOW010000210.1 GCA_019247455.1 Acidobacteriota bacterium
GAGAATTCGTACGGGCACTGGGTGCCGCTGATGCTCGCCGACCGGGTCCAGATGGTTGAGGGTATGTTCGCTGACCTCTTCACGGGCCGGATCCCGAATCTCTGGCGTGAGCTTGGCTACTCAGCCGAGTGGAAGTACAACCGCAAAGGGCTCGTCACAAAACTCGGCGGCGTGCTCGTCGCCGCCGCCGGCATAGTCGCCGGCTCGGTAGTACTGATCAGCCGATTTCGATCACGGTAGGCGAAACCGGACAGCCGGAAACCGAGATTCGGCGGTTTTCGGCTGTCCGTCGAGCTCCGACCTGGTGACCTGTTCCAACCTCAAGTTTCCCTCAAGTTTCTAAAACCCCTCTCAAGCCTTTCTCAACTCTCGTTCCGTAATCTCACACTGGACGCGGAAAAACCCAATAAATTGGCGGCCGGCATTAGTTTTTCACCCACGAGTAAGCAGCCCTCGGGTCCCGTCAGAGAATACGAACAGGGGAGAAAGAAAATGAACAGGATCAGCTTTTCATCGATAAATAATTCAAAGAGGCGAATTATCGCTGCTGCGGCTGCCGTCTTTATGATCGCGGCCCTTTTGATATCGCCATTTATGAACATTCTCGAGCAGGTTGCGGCTTCGGCTGCCACCGATTCGGTGATCATCCAGCTTAAGGATGACCCGGCAGCGGTCTGGCGTGCGAAACAGCAAAAGGCGGGCAAGACCGTCACCGACGCGGACCTTGCCGCCTACCGTGCCAGCCTAAAGACCAAGCAGGACCAGTTCCTCTCGGCTCTTACGGCAAAGGGGATTGCTTATCAGCTCTCGGGCGTTGACGTGCCTGATTTTACGGGTGCCGTCGCAGGCCACGTCGATTTTCGCTACACGATGGTGCTGAACGGAATGTCGCTCAAGGTACCGACCGCTTCCGTTGCGGCGACCCGCTCGATGCCGGAGGTCAAGAATGTCCAGCCCAACGCCAAGCTCCACGTCGAGCTTGAGAAGAGCGTCGATTACATTCGCGCTCCGCAAGTTTACGGCAAGTTTCAGGAACTGACCCCATTCGACATGTTCAATGAGGGTTATGAGGGCCAGGGAATGTACGTAGCAGTACTAGACACGGGTATCGACTGGACGAACCCCATGTTCGGCGGCGATCCTACGCCTCCGCGGCTGGGTCTCGCTCCTGTTGTTTCTGCTGTCGCGACCAATCAGAAAGTTGTTTACTATCTGCCGCTGACTGCGGGCTTCGCCGATGATTTCGGTCACGGTTCGCACGCCTCGGCCGATATTGCCGGCTATCTCGCGACCGCTCCTGGAGCCGATAAGCTCCCGGGAACGGCAGATGACGCGCGTCTTCACGGCGTGGCGCCGCAGGCCAAGCTCATGGGCTACAAGGTTTGCGCGGGTGTCGGAAGCTGCCTTGCGGAATCGACGATCCTGGGTCTCGAGGACGCCGTCAGCCCGACCACACTTACGGGCCAGCCGAAGCCGATCGCTCACGTAATCAACATGAGCCTTGGCGGAGCCGGTGGCCCGAACGACGCAACCGCAGTCGCTTCTGACAACGCGGCCCTGACGGGCACGATCGTCGTGGCAGCTGCCGGTAACGACGGCCCAGGTGAAGCGACCGTTGGCTCGCCCGCGGCAGGACGCCACACCATCGCGGCCGGCGCGAATACAGATCCCGGCGGCGGCGCTCACACCACAGACTTCCTTGGCAACGGCGGCCGCACCGGCATGATCTCGAATCTTCTCGAGGGTGCTGCAGAGGTCACCTCCGATATTACGAGCAATTACGTCTACTGCGGCCTCGCAGAAACTCCCGCGGACTGTCCGGCGGATGTTAAGGGCAAGATCGCACTCATCGCTCGCGGCTCGACCTACAATCTGCCCGCACTGCCGGCGGTAGGCAGCCTTGGAACTGGTCTGTTCTCGAACAAGGCGGCATCGGCAGCGGCAAGCGGTGCTATCGCGGCATTGATCTACAACAACGTTGACGGCGAGCTTTCGGCAGCGACGGTCCGTGCGTCCACGATCCCAGTGCTCGGTATCTCGAAAGAGAACGGCGAGTATCTCAAAAACCTGATCGGCTCGGGAACGGTCTCGGCCGGTCAGGTCCGCATCAATGCAGCAAAGGCTTTCGCCCCGGAAATGGCCGACTTCTCATCCCGCGGTCCAGTGCAGGGTCTGGGCCAGGTCAAGCCGGATATCACAGCCCCGGGCGTTGATATTTACAGTGCCACCGTTCGCGTAGGCGGCGCTGAGACGAATACGGCAACGATGTTCGACCCGACCGGGTTCATCCACGCGTCTGGAACCAGCTTTTCATGTCCCCACACCGCCGGTGCCGCGACGCTCATCAAGCAGGCGCATCTTGACTGGTCGCCTGACATGGTACGCACCGCGTTGATCAATACCGCTACGAATCTTCGCTCGTCCTCTGGTACTCCGAAGACAGACGCGACAGCAGATTCGATAATTGCCCAGGGCGGCGGACTCATCGACGTTTACGGCGCGGTCAATACGAAGGCCTTGATGGGCATCGCTGGTGACGGTATCGTCCAGCCGGGTATCCTCGGCAGCTATTCGTTCGGCGAGGCTCCGATCCTTAACAACCGCATCGTCAATACGAGATCCGTGACTGTCACTATCCGGGACGTTTCGGGCCAGGGCGGTGTTTACAACCTCTCGACCGCGAATAACCGCTACTTCGACCGTGCCGGTATCACTGCTTCCGTTCCATCGAGCGTAACGGTCCCAGCGGGCGGCCAGGCGACGTTTACCGCAAGCTTCTCGGTCGACGGCAATCAGGTTCGCGACAACTCGCCGCTCGAATTGCAGTGGTATGTCGTCGCTACTCCCGCGGGGGGCGGCAGATCGATCCACATGCCGATGTACTTCAGGGCGAACCCGAGCCTGCCCGGCGCCAATGGCGGCTCATCGACGACCGATACCTACACCGGTAACGTCCTTGCGGGTGACGCGAGCGCTCAGCACGACGCAGGCCTATTTGTCGGCGACGGCGTGACATATAATGACGTCCCTGTCGAGGTCGGTGCCAATACGGTCGGCCTTTCAGGTAACCTCGCGTTTTCAGATGCCGGCGATACCGGCGTGTCCGACCTGGATCTCTACCTCGTGAACCCGGCCGGCGAGATAATCGGCAGCAGCACGACCGCCGGCGGTCCGGAGAACATCTCTGTTCCGGTCAGTACGCCCGGCACCTACATCTGGCGCGTCTACGGGTGGGTCGCAGCAAATACGCCGTACACCCTGACGAGCACCCAGACAATGGGTGGAACAGCACCCACGCTGAATCCGATCGCGGCCGACTTCGTCAGCCAGGCGGATGGCAGCCGTGTTGATTTCGACGGCAGCATCAGCGTCACCTGGCAGGCAGCAGGCGGCGCCGACAGCTACGAGTTGGAAGAGTCCACGGACGGCACGAATTGGAATGTCGTTCAATCGGTTCCTGCCAGCTCAAACGGTGTGTCCTTCTCGAATCTCGCCGATGGAACGTACAGCTTCCGCGTTCGTTCGATCGTGCCGGGCAAGATCGGTAAGTACGTCACGCCGCCGAGCAATGTCGCATCGATCATAGTCGCTCATCGCACTGAAGTGGACGCGACCCCCTACATCGACGCGATCAACCGCAGCATTGTTTTCCCGGGCGGTTCGACCGAGATCGTGATGGCCCTTAAGAACAACTCGCAGAATACGTTCTATCCGAACATACGCTTCGAGATCACGGGCATTACATCGACCGGAAATACCGTCAGGGCGAACAACGCCGACAACGGGGGGGACGGCGTTAGGAACGCAGCCAGCTACGACTACTCGCAGCTCGTCGGTGCTGATTTTGTCACTGGCGAAGAGAGCGGCAACAAGACGCTCAAGTTCAGCAACCCGAACAACCAGATGTTCAACTTCACCGCTAAGGTGTACGCGAATACTGGCTCACCGGCAGGTTCCGGCGGTTCGGGTGGTTCCAGCTCAGCTTCGACCGGTGGTACCAGCGGCGGCTCCGGCAGCAATTCGGGACTTCCGGCGATCCCGCTGACAACTTCCAAGCTGTTGAAGTTCACGGTCAATCCGCTGACCAAGACCGTTACGGTACAGCTGCTGAACTAGCTTTCTCTGTGTAAACTGAAACACTCGCGGGCCGGGGTAACTCCCGGCCCTTCTTTTTGCTCAGTGTTCTCGGTGCGCTCTGTGGCTAATTTCTTCTTTCCTCTACAATCTAGCCATGCGGATGATACTTGTTGTCCTCGGCCTGGCGATTGTCGCGCAAGGACAGAACCGATTTGTCACCGTCTCAGGCGCTCAGATGCTTCTCGGCGGCAAGCCCTACACCTTTGTCGGTACGAACTACTGGTACGGCAGCCTCCTCCCGCTAGAGAAGGATAAAAACCGGGGGATAAAACGGCTGCGCCATGAGCTGGACTTTCTCAAAGAGCATGGCGTCACTAACATTCGCCTGATGGCGGGAGCGGAAGGCTCGGGGCCCATGAATGGCGTGACCCGCGTCGGCCCGCCGCTGCAGCCCGAGCAGGGGAAGTTCGCCGAGAACGTCATTCACGGCCTTGATGTATTGCTCGCCGAGATGGCCAAGCGGGACATGAAGGCTGTCATTTTCCTATCGAACAATTGGGAATGGTCGGGCGGTTTTCAGCAGTATCTGATCTGGAACAATGTGATCTCAAGTGATCTCTACACTCGCAAGCCGGATTGGGACGAATTGCGTGACGTCGTCGCGAAGTTCTACACTTGCGAGCCATGCATCGCGGCGTATCGTAAGCAGGTCGAGTATGTGATCAGTCACACGAACAGCGTCAACAAACGCCGATACATCGACGACCCAACCATTATGACCTGGGAGCTCGCGAACGAGCCGCGCCCGATGCGCCCCGCCTCGAACGATGCGTATCTCAAATGGATCAACGAGTCGGCGGCCTACATCAAGTCACTCGATCACAACCACCTCGTCACCACGGGCAGCGAAGGCTGGATCGGCACCGTCGATAAAGTCCTTTTCGAAAGATCCCACGCGTCAACGGACATCGACTACATCACTATCCACATCTGGCCGAAGAACTGGGGCTGGTTTAAGCACGGCGAAATGAAAGCGGGAATCGGCAGCCTTGAATTTGAGAGCGGAGTGTACTTCGACATGAACTGGTTCCTAACTCGTGATCTTAATAAACCTATTATTGCCGAAGAGTTTGGTCTTCCGAGAGATAAAGAATCAGCGAGTCCAACTGCCTCTACCAAATACCGAAACCGGTTCTTTAAGATCATGCTGGATTATGTTGGGCCGAATAAGGGACGACCCGGCGTAAATTTCTGGGCCTTCGGCGGTTCTGCGCGGCCAATCAAAGGCCAGCCATTTTGGAAGCCCGGTGACGAACTGATGGGCGATCCGCCGATGGAGGAGCAGGGGTTGAATTCGGTATTCGACTCGGACAAGTCGACATGGGCCGTGATCGACAGGTTTACAAAGAAGGTCAAAAAGAGATGATCATTGCCCTTCGTATTTGGCGATCGCTTCGTTCTTCGGATTGACCTGCTTCAAATGGGCCACCGTTTTGGCCAGCTCTTCCTTGTTTCCGGCCGCTTTATATGCAGCGGCGAGGTCTTGGAGGGTCAATTCATGATCCGGATTGATCGCCAGCGACGCCTTGTATTCCTGGATAGCACGGTCAAGGTTT
>JAFAOW010000255.1 GCA_019247455.1 Acidobacteriota bacterium
TCGAACATAGCTATTCCCTTCGGGCGTTGGCGATCTAATATCCAAGCACTCATTGGCTGGCACACAACCTAATTGCTCCGCATCAAGCGCCGGTATAGAGCGACGTGTTTATCAACCATTTGCTGCGGACGGAAATGTTCCCGCACAAAGCTCCTGCCGGCATCGGCCATCTCACATGTTCTTAGCTTGTCTGCCAGCAGTTCGCGCAACGCGAGAAATATTTCGTACGGGTCATCAGGCGGTACGAGGAGTCCGCTCTCTCCAGGGCGAAATATCTCACCTGCGCTCCCAACCTTGGTCGCAATGACCGGCAAGCCGACACCCATGGCTTCGATAAGCACCTGACTAAAGGCCTCCGACAGTGAGGGTTGTACAAATATATCCATAGCGTTCAGGCAGGCAGGGATGTCCCTCCTCCTACCGGCAAAGACCACTGACGTGCGAAGTCCAAACCTCTCAACGATCTCTTGCACGTTTCCCGTGTCGCCGGAACCTACCAAAAAGAGCCGCGCTTGAGGCATTTCCCGGGCGAGCATTTGGAAAGCCTCGATCAACTGCTGATGTCCCTTTCCGGGGGCAAAATTCGCGACGTAGCCTACGATCAACTCGTCGTCTCTAAACCCCATTTCGCTGCGAATTAGTTTTCTCGCCGTTGCATCGGGCGCATAAATGTCAAAATCAAAACCTAACGGGATCACCTCTATATCATTTCGATCAATGTGGTCGACGTCCAACATATAGCGCCGCGCTGCTTCTGAAACCGTAACAGCCGCATCCGCTTTCTTGACCATCCACTTATCGAGAGCGACGTGGAAACGCGTACCCAACATTCGGACACCGCTGGTATGGTGCCGGGTCATCACAAAGGTCGTTGAGGGAGCGAATCTTTTGGAAAGCGTGCCGAGAAGGCTGGGGTTGAATAGATGAGTATGCAATATATCCACGCGTTCTCGCCTAAGCAGGCGGGCGATCTTCCAAACAGCGACCGGATAGGCTGCCCTGTTAGGAACGGCTAGATCGAAATACTTGGCATGAGGCGTTTCACTCAGCCAAGTGACCGGCTCAGGGCCGCAAAGTTCCATCAAGGAAACATCTATTCCCTGTTCGATGAGACCTCGCGTCATCAGCCGGAAGTACTGACCCTCAACAGATTCACTAAAAAGACAAACGTGCACTTTACTTCATTGCGAGGAAATCCAGATCCAGTCGGCATGAATCATACGTCTGCTGACCGAAATCGCGTCTACGCCCCCGATAAAGAGGGATTCCTCAGCCACTAACCTCGGACCCTTCTTGTAATGGAGCGCGCCCGCCGCACTACCGTCTTGCCTAAGCAACTCAATGCCAACGTTCGCAGCGCCTTAACACTTGTGGGCCTACGTTTGAGAGCTCTTAAAGCATAGTGACGCGCCGCGTCCATCTCAAGAGCCTCTAAATGGCTGGCTGCCCGACCCGAATCCAATTCCGCTCTAAGTTTAGACCGTAAGGGGGCAATAGCTGGATCTCGCCGAACAGCTGAATCAAGGGCTTGAATGGTGTATTTATGGAGAGTTTCCAAATCCTTACTCATGTTGGCTACGTGCGTGCGATAAGACGCTAAAGGTTTAGGAATGTATCCGACCTCGTGATCTTTGGCGATCCGGAGCCACATGTCCAGATCCTCGGCTAGTTGAGTTTCATCGAACCCACCGATGGCTCTCACAATCGCCGCCGTAAGAAGGTGGGTCGGTGAAGGTGGGCGAAATCGCGCCCACAGGAGGTCCTCATATATGTTGCCGCCTCGGAAGGGAAATACTGAACTGTATAGATAAAGGGGCGTGCCTACTGCATCGATCACAAAGCAGTCCGAATAGACCGCTTCACGACCTGAGTTCTTCAGTTCTTGCACTTGCAAGGCGCATTTTTCCGGATGCCAAATGTCATCGGCGCCAAGATAGGCAAAGAACTCCCCGTCAGCGATTCGAAGCCCTTCGTTGAGGGCAGCACATATACCTCGGTTCTCTCCCGAGACGAGAGTAACGTCTCTGCCTTGATACCTGTCGAACGCCTGCCTAACTACGGAATTAGTTCCGTCCGTCGAGCCGTCATTGACGACAATAAGTTGTATGGAAACATTGCGTTGTGCAAGTACACTATCAATCGTTTCGGCAATATACCGCTCACAATTGAATACGGGGATCACTACGCTAACGCGAGGGAGGCCCTTTGTTTGCATATCTTTGCTAGCCGGCAAACATCACTCGCACAGCTTATTGTTTCTTCCACGCCTAGGCTTCTGCCATCTGGACACCAAAGCTAGCGTGAGACCATCGATCACTCCTGGTGAATTCGCTCTGCGGCTATCATTCCCGTACTGCCACAAGGTTCGAAAACATCGATGCGGAAACCGTTTGACTCCAGGAAGTCCCTTAGCCGCTTCCCCGTGCGATCTGCGTCCAGGTCGTGATATTCCCCAACGATTCGTTTGAAATTCAGGCTGGAATTAAACAATATTTCGTATTCGCCGCCTTCACAGTCAATCTTTAACAGATCGCACGGAAGAATCGAATCCAGGGTGACAGTTTCAACTTCATCCCCCTCACTAAGTGAGTGCATGCCCCAATTTGCGCCTTTTCTTAAGCCTCTCTTTCCGGCCATCCCAGCCACGGCCTTCTGATGGAGAACAACGTTCGGTATATCCTGGAATGTTCGCCTAAAGCAGGCGGCGCTGTCCGGGAAAGGCTCATACGCTTCAATAGTTACTCCGTCTCTTAGAGCATATGCGGAGAACATGCCTACATTCGCGCCAATGTCGATTATCTTTCCCTCAAAAGGATAGATCTTATAGACCTCTTGCGTAAATATCTCGCTGAAGATGAAAAGTAGGTTTCCTGCTTCGGGTGCTTCAAATGTAAAACCGTTTCGGAGTTCTATGCGCGTAACGGATGAGGACGTGTGAAAGGCTGAAACGATATCAACCCAATTCCTTGCTATGCGAATTGTCTTTAAATCCTGCAGGAGCCATTTGATCATTTGCTTATCGCCACCTTGTAAATCGCCAAAGCGAGTGAGAAATCCAGTCCTTCTCTTCCAGCCACAGCACTTTCTTCCATAGTAGCAGAGCGTACACCACCAAACTAATGAGTAACAGGAGCGAAACTGGCAGCATTTTGCCCGAGAATGCCCACGCAAAGATTGGTAGAAATAGGACAGAGGCAGCGGCGAAAATGCCGCCCAACCCGGCTCGTCCCACATCCAGTTTATAGCGTCTGTCAGCGTTGCTAAACCAGATGACCGCTTCAAAAACCATTCGGCAACTCCAAGCGAGGGCGGCACCTTTTGCACCTAACCGATAAGTAAGCAGCGCAGCTAAGGCCAAGTAGGGAACCGTTTCAAAAAGAAAGAGTCGGGCCATCATTCCCGTTCCGCCGTTGGCTACCACTGCGGCGTATGGGGGATATGCCGGGACGGTAAACAAGAGTCCCGCCAAGGACATGTAAAGGATCGGCGTACTCTCGCGAGCAAAATCTTCCCCTGCCCATAGAGCAAAAAAGGGCCGCGCGCCGATGAGCAAAATGACCAGTGCGGGAAGTAGAGCAACAAAAACCAGGCGCAGACTATGCGTATAGAGCCGCTGCGCAGCTTTAGCGGAAGATGTGCCCCCTAACTGGGAAAAAGCGGGGATCAACGACTGTACCATCGCCCCTGAAAATAGCGTTACCAGTGATACAAAGGTAAACGCGACGCCATAGTATGCGACCGCCTCGACAGAGGCGAGATTTGACACGATCGTCCTGTCCACATTGCCTAAGAATGCCCCGGCGGTCACGCCGACCACAAGCGGGAGCCCAAAGCGCAGAAGAGATCGCATGCCGCTGCGATCGAAGGAGGAGCGTCGCAATTCTGGAAGCAAATGCAGCGCAGCAAGAACGTGACCCACAAGGTTTACCACCGCGCTCAGAAAAAGCACCGAAGCTGCCCCCACCAAGCCCATTCCAAAATAGACGGCCAAAGGAACCAGCAGAACGCCGAGGATACGCGAAAATGTGTTGATCCCCGTGTTAATGTCCATTCTGAGCCGCGCAAGCTCGGGGGTATTCACGATCGTGCAAAATAAATTAAGCAGTATCGTCCCCGCGGTGATGCGGGTCGCCAAAACGCTATCCGAATACAGACTGGAGGGAACACCGAGCAACCCGACGATCTTTGGGGCGGCCAGAAAGACGGTCGCGGCAATGGGAACGATCGAAAAAAGGCCAATTACAAAAGCAGTGAAAACGATGTTCGCTTCAGTTTTTCGATCGTTATTTGCGTAAGCCTCAGAAGCAAATTTTGTTGATGCCAAGCTCATTCCGGCATCAGCAAACAATAAGAAATTTGGCAGGATCAAGAGCAGGGAAAATATGCCAAATTCTTCACGACTCATTAAACGGATCGTGATCGGCGTAGCGACAAAGGAAACGGCCATCGGCAGGATCTGGCCCCCAAATGTCCAAATGCTTCCTTTGACGACCTTCGTGGTCAGTCCGGCCGCAGAGGGCGGAACTTGCAATAACGGATCTGGCGTATCCTGGTTTGGATCTGGCGTCACGGGCGAGCTAGTTCTGAGCTTTCATCGATACACGGAGGTCCCGGCAGTCGCGTAAACCGCAACGATTGATGAAAGTGTACATAAATCGAAGTCCAAAGGAGAAATGTGATGTGCTTGCGAGAGGCACGTTCTCGGGGCGGGCATTGTTGCCTAATTGGGCGACTCCCAAGTGTCTCTTCTTTGGCTCGTCGCGGACAGCATGATAAATTGTCACGTTTATGGAAGTCGAAAGGGCCCCGATCGAAGGCCTAAAAATCGTCAGACTCAAATTAAGAGAAGATGACCGCGGATTTTTCGTGGAACGATTTAGAAGCTCGACTTTTGCGGCAGAAGGCCTTCCCGGCGGATTTCTACAGGACAACCATTCGCGTTCGCAGCCGGGGGTATTGCGGGGGCTGCATTATCAGCATGCCCCGCCGCAAGGAAAGCTGGTGGGTGTCACGCGGGGGAGGATCTGGGATGTCGCAGTCGATATTCGCCCGGAGTCTGCGACGTTCGGAGAGAGTTTCGGACTGGAGCTGAATGATAACAACGGGCTGCTGCTGTGGATACCGCCAGGATTCGCTCATGGATTTTGCGTACTCGGTGATTCTCCGGCAGATGTGGTGTATAAGGCGACCTCGGAATACAATCCCGCTTCAGACGAAGGCATTTTATGGTCAGATCCAGAGTTGGCGATAGATTGGCCAATAACGTCCCCTTCTCTGTCTGAACGGGATCGGAGTCTACAGTCCTTTCAACAATATAAGGGGCTAGCAATGGAACGGCGGGGCTGATGAGCATATTGATCACCGGCGGCGCAGGTTATATCGGCGGCGTCACTGCCCAACTGCTGCAAGAGTCGGGGGAAGCAATCGTTGTTTTGGACGATCTATCAACCGGCTATCGCGACAACGTCCCGGCCGGAATTCCTTTTTATAGTGGAAGCGTCGGCGACTCGTCACTTGTCAAGAACATTATTGACAGGCACAAGGTAGAGTCGTGCATGCATCTTGCTGCACGAGCGCTTGTTGGGGAGTCCGTTTCGGATCCGGCAGCCTATTTCGAGAACAACGTTGCTCAGGGAATCGTACTCCTCAACACTCTGGTTCAACACGGCGTTCTAAATTTTGTCTTCTCGTCAACTGGTGCGGTATATGGAAGAGCACATTCGATCCCGATTCCTGAGTCTCATCCCCAAAATCCAACTAATCCGTACGGCCTGTCGAAACTCTTATTCGAGAAGATGCTTAGTGTTTACCAGTCGGCCTATGGCGTAAAGTATGTGGCCTTACGATTCTCCAACGCGGCCGGAGGTACGGAGATGCATCACGAACGTCATGATCCCGAAACGCATCTTATTCCGAACGTATTGTCAGTTGCTGCAGGAACGCGGGCCTGTGTTGACATTAATGGTGACGATCACGATACACCTGATGGGACTTGCGTCCGGGATTATATTCACGTATCCGACCTGGCGGCCGCGCATCATAAGGCTCTTGAGTTTCTAAGGTCCCAAGGGGGCTCGGTCACGCTCAACCTGGGAACCGGAAGGGGCTACTCGGTCTTAGAGGTGATCCAGACGGCCGAAAAGGTAACGGGACGGATGATCCCGACGCGAACTTTGGAACGCCGCCAGGGCGACCCGCCCTGTCTTGTGGCCGACGGGTCGTTAGCGCGAAAGAAACTTGGGTGGCAGCCTCAGATCACCAGACTGGACGAGATCATAAGATCCGCGTGGCTGACATCGTACAGCGAATCGTTTATTCTCAGAAACACATGAAAGGTTTGGTACTTGCGGGCGGCTTGGGTTCTCGCTTGAG
>JAFAOW010000256.1 GCA_019247455.1 Acidobacteriota bacterium
TGGCGCATCCTGACCGGTACAACGTTGCACGGCGGCATTTTGCACATTCTTTTCAACAGCTATGCGTTTTACAGCTTCGGACGGCTGTTCGAAATGCTTACAAATCGAGCTCACCTTGCTATCGTCTTTTTGCTTTCCTGCCTTGGCGGCGGCGTTCTGAGTCTTATCCTGCAGCCGAAAGGGGTGTCGGTCGGGGCCTCCGGCGGCATCGTTGGCCTTATCGGCTATCTCGCTGTTTACGCCTTTGTTCGCCGCGATTTTATCTCGTCGCAGTTTCGCCGGAGCTTGCTCATCAATATCGCCTTCATCATTTTTTATGGCGTGGTGTTGATGAGCAATATCGACAATTGGGCCCATATCGGCGGCCTGATCACAGGAGCCATATACGCATTCATCCAACTGCCGCGTGACCCTTATGCGGATCCCCGGATCGCCTCACGGACGACCGAGACGCTCGGATTGCTCGCCGTCGGCGCATATGGGGCCATCTGCCTATTTTCCATTCTGCTCATCCTAAGGGTGGTTTAGCCGATGCCGCGTGTCCGCGTGCATCAGCACGTAAATCCTCTGTCGCCGTATTATCGTCAGGCTCCTCGCCCCCTCGAGCTAGCCAAGATATTCGCGAGGCCGGAACAGCCCTTACATCTCGATATCGGCTGCGCCCGCGGGCGGTTCATCCTGCGCATGGCAGGCGTGGAACCTGATTGGAATTTCCTTGGCGTCGAGATCCGCGAGCCGCTCGTCGATGAGGCAAATCGTCTAGCCGCCGAAGCCGAGCTCACTAACCTGCACTACACGTTCTGCAATGCGATGATGTGGCTCGACCGCCTGATAGCCGACATTCCGGACGGCCTACTGCAGATGGTAACCATCCAGTTCCCTGACCCCTGGTTCAAAAAGAAGCACGCAAAGCGCCGAATGATTAACGGCGAGCTCGTCTCCGCCGTCGTAGACAAACTAGCCGACGGAGGAAAGATATTTGTTCAAACCGACATCGAGTTCTTAGCAGATGAGATGTTTGCCTTCTTCCGTGCAGACCGTCGTCTCACAGAGATCGAATGCCCCGCCTCACCATTCCCCATAAAAACCGAGCGGGAAAAAGCCGTCGAAGACAAAAACGAGCCGATACATCGGGCCCTTTTTAAGAAATAACGTGTATCCAGCGGGTGGCTTGTTCTGCTAATATGCCGGAATGCTGGGCCGCTCCTTATTTCTAGCTCTTGCCATCGCGATCCAAGCGTTCGCGCAATCAGCTCTAGCTCAGGGCTCACCGCCTCAAGTCGGGAAAGGGTATCCAAAGATCATCAGCGGACCAGAAGCCCATTTCCCTCCCGAAGCTGCGAACGAAGTGTACGGCGGATTGGTCAGCGTTTCTGTCGAGGTCAACAAAAAGGGGAAAGTTACAAAAGCAAAGGCGATCACCCCGACTGCCTCCTGTTCGAACCTCAAGGATCCTCTGCTTGTGGTAATTGAGAAAGAAGCAAAGGTAGCAGCTGAGCAGATCGTCTTCGAGCCGTTCGAGGTAAACGGTGAGGTGCTTCAACCAATATTCGACGTGACCTATGTCCTAAGTCCTGCTCTGGCTGAAAGGATTCTAACTGCTGACGAGCTGCAACGCGGTGCTATTAAGTTGCCCAATCCCATCTATCCGCCAGGTGCTCGCCTGTCGCGGATTAGCGGGTCGGTAACCGTGCGAGTGATCATCAATGAGGAAGGAAAAGTTATTGCAGCTGGACCGGTATCAGGCCATTCCCTGCTTGTGCCGAATGCGCTCCAAGCCGCATGCAAAGCTGTTTTTACTCCGACGTCGAGTGCCGGAAAGCCTTCTCACGTATCGGGGACTATTAGCTACAGCTTCTATCCATAGTAGATAGCCGAGCTTGTTTGGACGCAGATCAATCCCAGCGTTTCTCTTTTTTGAATCTCTTGATCACCATGTCGCGCCGGAGTTTCGGGAGGTGATCGATGAATAGCTTGCCGTCGCAGTGGTCGGTCTCGTGCAGAAATGCACGTGCGGCGTAGCCCTCGGCATCTAGCTCGAACCACGTCCCATTCTCATCCTGGGCGCGAAGACGTGCCTTTTGGGGACGGACCAGGACAGCCGGCACTTTACCAACAGACAAGCAGCCTTCCTGACCTGACTGCTCACCCTCGGTCGAAACGATCTCTGGATTCGCGGCGGTGAGTTTGATCCCCTCGCAATCCATTACAAAGAGTCGAAGGTTTAGCCCGATCTGCGGCGCGGCGAGACCTACGCCCTCAGCGTCGTACATCGTCTCGAACATATCCGCGCACAGCGCTCGCAGGCCTTCACCAAATTCCGTTACCGGCTGGCCTACCTTGCCGAGAACTTCTTCGGGATATTCGGTGATCTTGCGGACGGCCATAGGCGGTAGGCTGAAGGCAGTAGGCAGTAAGAAGCGGGGCCCAACTCTATCGCGGGATCACGCCGCGGCGGGATGTACGGGCGAAGTCACGCTTTGCAAAAAATCCCTTTTCCGAGCGCTCAAGGCATTCCCAACAAACGACATAGGGCTCGTTATCCGGCGAGATGAATGTATTGTAATGATCGACCTCGCGGTCGCATTCTGTACACCGGGCCATGGGCATCTCTGCCTTTTTGTGGTCAACGCTGATCATCGCGTGTTCTTCTTAAGCAAATAGAGCTTCTCTAAATAGAAATGCTGCTCCGTTTCAATAGTGTAATTTGCCCGGATGAAATTTTCCAATGGCTCGCACGCTGCGGTTGAAGTGCATTTTTCACCCACGGCCAGCCATATCTCGTCGGCATTCGACGGGATCTGCGAAATGACAAAGTCCGTCTGTTTTTTAAGGCTGTCGGATTTGCCGAATTCTGCCTCGAGATCGTAGTCAAAGTAACCGTGATCCGGCAGCACCGTATTCACGCCGTGGTAGTGATTCGGCAGAGCGAGCGCATCGAATGCAGTGAACACAATGATCGGCTGACCGGGTTTTTCGTTGTCCTCGATGTACCGCCCAATGCGTGCCCAGTCGCCGCGCTTGGCCATATTCGGGTAAAGGATGGTCAACGAGTAGGCGAACGACAATAGAACAAAGAACGCGGATGCAAACAAAGCAAAACGAGAGGTTGCTTCCTTCTCCTTACTGAAGATGTCTTCGATAAATGACGCCGCAGCCAACAGCAGCGGAGCAAATAATACGGCAGCATGCCGTATCTCCAGATAGCGCTCTCCCAGAACAAAGTATGCTGCCAGCAGAAACACCAAACACGCTGCCGCAATAACAGCTAAGATCAAAGTTCGCTGCGTGAGCGCCGCACGATTCTTAACTGCAAAAACTAAAGCCGCCACGATGGCCAGCCTTGCGACCCAAACCCGTACAACAAGGATCGGCCCCTCGTCACCATCGGCGAAGACTCCCGCCGGCAGAACGAATGTGAGCGAGTGATGCCAAAGGGTCCTCAGGCCGTCGATCAACACGCGGGCCTCCTGATATCCACCCGTGTTCGCGGCAAGTTGGGATCTCGCCGCGACAACGACAGGCAAAAACGCGAGGCAGGCTATGAATCCGATACCAGCAAAACGCAACGCCGATCGCCATCTTCCAGTCGCGATCAACGACGCGAACATTCCCGCGAGTGGAAAAGCGAGGTAGTAGTTTGTATAAACCGCCGCGATAGAGAGCAGCGCAAACGCGATATAGTGGTAGGCCTTCGCACCCTCGTCGATAAACGTCCGAAAGAAGAGATCCAAAAGCGCGACCGTTAAAAGGATCACCAACGCGTAAACACGAATTTCAAGGCTCGCCCAAATAAGGAACGGATGCAGAGCAAAAAATGCGGTTGCGAGAAGAGCGGTTCTCGCCGCGAATAAGTGATTAGCAACGCGGGCAAAGAGCTTGATCGATACCG
This sequence comes from Acidobacteriota bacterium, assembly GCA_019247455.1. Lineage (GTDB taxonomy): Bacteria > Acidobacteriota > Blastocatellia > Pyrinomonadales > Pyrinomonadaceae > OLB17. Next base: position 3,893 of record JAFAOW010000256.1, read on the forward strand.
CCGAGCAAATAACTGAGAATAGCCGCGCGAAGAAGATCGATGCGTTAATGTCCCGCCACAACGCCATGATCCAGAAATACAGCGGCGCCTGTTTTTCGTTGGCACCGGCATTCTGAAACGCTTCCAGAAATCCATGGCTCGTC
>JAFAOW010000223.1 GCA_019247455.1 Acidobacteriota bacterium
TCGATCAGTACATCGGCGGCGACGACCACGCCGTGATGCACCTGATCTACGCACGCTTTTGGACGAAGGTTATGCGAGATCTTGATCTGGTGAGATTCGACGAGCCTTTCAAGCGGCTCCTTACGCAGGGAATGGTCGTGGGCGAGACGTTTTACGACGAGTCGAGCGGGAAAAAGGTGTACTTTATGCCCGCGGACGTCACGGTCGAGCGCGACGCTAAAGGAAAGATAATAAAAGCCTTCGCTTCGGATGGAAAACCCTTAGAACACGCGATCGAGCGTATGTCCAAGTCGAAAGGCAACGGCATCGATCCCGATGAAATGGTCGAGATCTACGGTGCTGACGCTGCGAGGCTATTTGTGATGTTCGCCGCGCCGATCGAGAACGAACTCGTATGGAATGAAGCCGGTATCGAGGGTGCGGTAAGGTTTCTGCAGAGGGTGTGGAGACTGGTCAACAAGTGGTCAGTGGTCAGTGGTCAGTGGTCAGCAAACGCCGAAGAGCAAGCTGAAGTGGGAAATCAAAGCGCGAGAAACCTGAGGCGGAAGACGCACCAAACCATCAAACGTGTCGGCGACAGCTTTGAGACGCTGCAATTCAACACTCCGGTCGCGGCGTTGATGGAGCTTGCCAATGCGATCGGTGACTTTGACGTTGAGCCGGCCAATGCGAATGAGGCGGAGCTCTTCGCCGCGCGAGAAGCTTTGACGAGCCTCGTTTTAATGCTCACGCCGTTCGCCCCTCATACGGCTGAAGAACTGTATTCGGCTCTGACCGGAAGCGATGCCGGGATAGTGGCCGGCGGCGCGAGGTTCCCCGAGTTTGTAGAGGAGCTAGCGAAGTCGGAGCAGATCGAGATCCCGGTGCAGATCAACGGCAAGCTGAGGGTGCGGATGACCTCCTCGCCGGACGTGGGGAATTCGGAACTCGAGGAAATGGCGCTCGGCGATGAAAAGGTCCGCGAACATATCAACGGAAGAGAGATCGTCAAGGTGGTGGTTGTGCCCAGACGGCTGGTCAATATTGTGGTAAAAGGCTAGGGGGCGCTCCTGCTAAATCCCATTAAAACAACGTTTCTGGCGACATTATGCCTTGCCTGAGGTGCCGAAAAAACCTAAAATCGAGGGGAAGTTTGGGCCCTTACCTCTTAGGAAAATCCCAGTTTGAGGCTTCATATCGACCGTATGTGCCCCAGGCTCAAAGTAGTAGATGAAAGAATGCCAGCAGTGTAAGAATTGCTATCCCGACGACGTCTCGGCCTGTCCGAAGGACGGCCAGCCGACGGTGCATACGATTCCAGGCGAGCCAGTCCTTGAGGGCAAATACCAGCTCGAATGCCGGCTTGGCCAGGGCGGAATGGGTGTAGTCTACAAGGCCCGTCACGCATATCTAAAAACACAGCTTGCGATCAAGGTCATTCTGCCGGATCTCGTTGGTAACGATCCACAGCTTGTAACGCGATTTAGGCAGGAGGCGCTCGCCGCCGCGGCCATACGTCATCAGAACGTAGTTGGTGTCACGGATTACGGCGTGATCGACGGCACACTGCCTTTCCTTGTGATGGAGTATGTTGAGGGCGAGTCTCTTCACGACATGCTGCAGCGGGAGAAGAAGCTCTCTCCGGAGGTTGCTTTCGAGATGATGCAGGCGGTCTGCTCTGGTGTTGGCGCTGCTCATCATCAGGGTATTGTTCACCGCGACCTGAAGCCGCTGAACATCATGATCTGCAATGACCGGCCCAGCCTGTCACAGGGTGTGAAGATCCTCGATTTTGGCCTGGCGAAGATCAAATCGGGTGAACTATTGGGCTCATTCATTCAAGCGCAGACGACCGGCCTGATGGGCTCGCCGTATTACATGGCCCCCGAGCAGTGGGCTGATGAGGAGCCGGATTCACGCTCCGATATTTACAGTCTGGGCGTCATGATGTTTCAGATGTTGTCCGGCGATGTTCCCTTTAAGGGTTCGTCGATCCCGGGGATCATGAAGAAGCACATCAGCGATCCGCCGCCGACGTTTGCGCAGGTCGGCCTTGACCTCTCACCGGACCTTGAGCGTGCTGTAATGCACACGCTCAAGAAGGACAAGAACGAACGAACACCCTCAGTCGAAGTGTTCGTTGAAGAACTCTCCACCGCGCTGCTGCCGATGGCTTCGACGATCCATACCTCGCTGGGTCCATCTTCTCTGCCGGTTTCGTCGCTGCGGGTCGTTTCACGTCCGCCCGAGTCGGCAGTCTTCGTCGATAACATATCAGTCGGCCGGACAACGAATAAAGGGGAACTCCTCCTTGAGGGCCTGCAGAGCGGCAACCATCACCTTCGCATCAGCCACAATGGCTTTAAGGATTGGCTGGGTGATGTGGTTTGCGATGGCGAACCCAAAGAAGTGGTCGCTGAGTTGCGACAGGCCGAATTTGACTCGTCGGTTGCGATACCAATGCCTGACGGCGGCGTCGAAAACCAGAAGACTCTTGTAGCGGGTCTCCCGGATGTTACCAATCCAGACCAACTGACGGGTAAAACGGTCCAGCAGAGTTGGGAGAGGATGCCGGATGTGTCGATCGTCCCGGCAGCGGAAAAAAGCCGCAAGGGTCTCTATATTGGGATCGGGGCACTGATGTTTTTGCTTGTTATCGGCCTGGGAGGCGTTGCCGGGGCGTACATGATGGGCTGGATAGGTAAGCCCCGCTTGATCAGCAATGTGAACGGGGGGCCACCGCCTCCGTCGCCAGGTACCTCACCCGGGCAGGTTCCACCGGCAAAAAATGTGCTTGTTGGAGTGCCCGGGGGAACGTTCATGATGGGCAGCGACGCAGGGCTTGACCTCGAAAAGCCGGCACACAGCGTTATCGTTAAGCCCTTCAAGATGGATAAGACGGAGGTTACAAATGCTGAGTATTACTCATTTGTGGCCGCAACAAGCTATCCGAAGATCCCTGCTCACTGGGTCAACGGCAAGCCGGTTGCCGGAGAGGAAATGATGCCTGTCCGATACGTTAATATCGAAGATGTGAAAGCTTTTGCCGATTGGCGCTCTAAGAGAGACGGGGTCAGTTATCGGCTGCCTACCGAGGAAGAGTGGGAATTTGCCGCACGTAACGGAAGTAAGGACAACAAATATCCATGGGGGGACGAGTTCAAGAGCGGCTGTGCCGTTGTGGATAAGGAAAGCACAGAGCCCGAAAGAGTCGGCTCGGTCTCATGTCCGGACGAATGGGGTATTGACGATCTGATCGGCAACGTTTACGAGTGGACGGGGTCTCTCGCGGCTACGTATCCTGGCAGCAAGGTCGGCATCAAGCAGTCAAAAGATCCCCATTACATGATCCGCGGCGGGTCAGCGTTGAATAAGTCCGCAGGTCAATTCGGCATTACGGCAACGTTTCGTATTGACGTTGAATCGACCAAGCGGGACAAGGAACTCGGTTTCAGACTGGTAACTGATAATTGATCGGAGGAGGTAGAGCTTATGCGCTCGTTTTTACTGCTCTTGATAACTGCCGCCTTCCTCACGGCGGCAAACGGTCAGGACCTTGGCAGCAGCAACAAGCTTTTTAGCGGCGGGAAGACTCCCTCGACCTCTAAAAAGGCCGCTACAAAAAAGGCTACGACAAGCAAGCCGATGCCGAGCAGAACCTCCGCTAAGACCAAGACGCCAACACCAAAACCAAAGGTCACCGCTAAGAAAGCAACTTCGGAGCCCAAACCGAAGGCTACGAGCGCGTCAACAGGCACCGGAAAGAGGGTGTTCAAGCCTATCGGGGCGAAGCCAACCACAGCGAAGGTGACGACGGCCCGGAACGACACGAAGAAGGTCGAGCCGCCGGTTCGCAAACCCCCGCCGCCTGCGAAACTAGATCCTCACAGTGCCGAGCGATTTGACGAGCTTATCGACGAGGGGAATGCAGCGCGCGACGCGCGCGAATACGCTACGGCGGAGACCGCGTACCAGCGCGCAAAAGCAATCGATCCAACAGATCCGCGTGCTGATTACGGTCTGGGCGCGCTCTACAGCGATCAGCAGCGTTGGGAGGAGTCTGAGGCAGCATATCGCAAGGCCCTTGAGATGGACCCTAAAGATGGGGTCACTGACATTGCCTTGAGCTATGTGCTCACACAACCGGTGGCTGCGTCGAATCTCTCGGAAAGATACGAAGAGGCTGAGCAGCTGGCAAGAAAAGCGAACGAGCTGCTACCGCGTAACGCGCTTGCTCTCGACCAACTCGGCGTCGCCCTGGAGCTCAGAGGTTTGATCGGCGCTGAAACTGAGATCGCGTATCGAAAGGCAACTCAGCTCGATCCCGATTTCGCGCCTGCGTATGCCCATCTTGGCAGGCTTCTCCGCAGGCGCGGAATGAATACTGAATCGGCTGCGGCTTACAAGACCGCGGTCGAGTTGGCTCGCGATGTCCCGACCCAGGTCTTGATCGCCGAGGTGTTTCAATCTGAGCAGCGATACTCTGAGTCCGAACCTCTGCTTCGAAGGGCTCTGAACGGCGATCCGCGTAATCCGTCGGCCTTGTTGCTTCTGGGGCGTGCGTTAAGTGTTCGCGGTGCGTTTGAGGATGCCGAAGCAATAATTATGAGGGCGTTAAATGTGAGCCCGAATGGTTTTGCCCCAAGTAGTCTGCTGGCATCGATTTACTTTCGCCAGGGCCGGTACGAAGCTGCGGAGGCTTCGTTAATGCAGGCGAGCCGCTACGTGTCGATATTTGATAGGCTGATACTAGCTGAGCAGTTCGAGCAGCTCGGCAATGCGTATAAGCAGTCCGGAAGGCCCGGATCGGCCGAAAGGATGTTCCAACAAGCCTCCCTACTAACATCTGCGCAGAAGTCCGTGAGCGAGAGAAAGAGGCGCGAATAGGCGCGTAACCTTTTGAAAACACGTATCTATTCGCTGTATTTCCAATTGAAGTCTATGCCGCTTCCATCCGCGGACCCTGGCTCCTGAAACAATGGGGGAAATGTACTGTCCAAAATGTAATCAGACCTTCGAGGAAGGCTCGCGGCGTTTTTGTCCGACCGATGGGGTGCGCCTCGTCTCGGACTCAGCAGATTCCAGCGAAGTTCGTGGAGGCGGGATCTTCTCAAACCTGATCCCCAAGATCGATGCGATCAGCGATCTTAAGGAGCCGTCTCGGAAGCCGGGATCAACGCCTGCGAAAAGTTCCCAGGCTGAGCGCCAGCCTCATATACCCGCCGATAATCGCGAGCCGTCGCTGCCTGATATCCTTCTTGCCCCTAAGCATGACGCGGCGGCGCCCGCTCCGGAAGCTGAACCGGTACCACCGTCCAGGCCAACCGCGAGAAAGGTGAATCCGTACGAGATCCCGGCGGGCCACGTGGACCTTGCTAACGCTGAAAGGCCCCTTCCTCCTGGTGCTGACTTTGATCCGCGCGACCCGGAGTCATTCGTCGGCCGTATCGTGAAAGGGCGGTATAAGATCGTCGAATTTCTGGGTGGTGATGAAACGGGTGTGTCGTACATCGCGGACGACCAGATCGTTAGCGACAAACTTGTGCTCGTCCGTATACTCCCGGAGTCCGGGCTAGACGAAATGATGAAGACCATCCTAACGGAAGAACGGGTGGCCCTGTCGCACTTTTCGCATCCGAATGTAGCTCGATTGATCGACTCCGGTGCATTTACAAATGGAATTCAGTACCTCATCACCGAGTTTACTGATGCGCTGTCAATACGGGATGTCTTGAGCATTCACGGGCGTCTGGACCTCGAACGTGTCGGTAGGATAATTCGTCAAGCGGCCAATGGCCTGAGCGAGGCCCATCAGGAAGGCATCCTACACCGTGATATACGGCCTGAGAACATCATTATTACAAGTGAGCATGAGACGGATCAGGTCAAATTGGTTAATTTCGGGGCGTCTGACGGCACTCCAAATGAATTTAATATCCAGTATAAGGCGCAGGAGGTCCTGGAAGGGCGTACCGCGACCGCCGCGAGCGATGTTTTTTCTTTAGCGGCAGTGGCGTTTGAAATGCTGACAGGGGAGGTTCCTTTTAAGGGACGAACTGCAAAGGAGGTCTCTCGGGGTCACGCTGTCGGCCTTCTTAAAAAGCCATCCGACCTAAGGGCCGAGTTCGGAACCGGGGTCGATCAGGTCTTGTCAAAAGCACTCGCTCTTGATCCCGCGTTGCGGTACACAAAGGCGCGCGAATTTGGTGATGCGATAGTTTCGGCACTCGACGAGGTTTCCCACGCTGAGGAAGTGCCGCTGGGACGAGTGCGACCGCCTCGCTCCCCGGCCGCCGCGTCTGACGAGGAGCGAAAAACGGCGGCAGCCCAAACGGTAAAGCTCGTTCCTGCTGTGCCACCTGCTTCCAAAGCCGAACCCGCGTGGAAGGCCAGGTCGCCAGAGCCGCCCGAGGTCACTAATTCACGTACGAAACTGATCGGGGGAATCAGTCTTGTTGCTCTTGTTCTAATGCTGCTTGCCGGCTGGTGGTGGGTGCGTACGCATCCGGCTGAGCCGACCAATCTAGCTACTACTGCAAACAACGACGCCAATGATCGCCCGACAATAACCTCGGATATAGAAGTACCGCCCCTGCCGCGTAAGATCCAGCAGCCAATGAATACGGAGTTCTATCAAAATACTAAGGCGAACCTTAGAGGCGACTTGCTCCGCCATTTTGTCGGCTTCTCGATCTACTACCCCAAAGATTGGAAGGTTAACGGCCCCGCCCCGGGTGCGGATGCAAACAGCCGTGGTAAGTTCCTCGATATCTCACGTGTGGCACCAGACGGCCGTATGAAGGAGCAGATGCTCATCAGCTACTACCCAAGCAAGGGGACCATGAAGGATGACGCCGATAAGTTTCCACAGATGGTAAAGGAGACGAATGAGACTCTTAAGAAGATCTTGCCCGGCTATCAAATGGTCTCTGAGGGCGAGATCAAGGTGAACGGCGACTGGCGTGCGTATGAGGTGAAATTCCTGGCAGAGGGCAGTTCAGGCAGCGGGGGAAAACTAGTTGTCTGGGGCCGGCGTTTGTTCATGCCGGCCGCCCGACCGGGGGTTCAAAACGGCTTCGAGATCACTATGCTAGCAACTTCACTGGCTGATGAAGTAAAGAGCGTCGACGATGTCGGCGTTCACGGTGAACTCGCCGCGGTTCTGTATAGCTTCGAGCCAAGCCAGGATTTCTAGGACGATGCTCATCGTCCTCACAACAGTTTCAAGCGGAGAAGAAGGCGAGAGGTTAGCGACGAAACTCGTCGAGACGCGCCTTGCTGCGTGCGTTCAGGTCATGCCGCAGATGATGTCGGTCTACCGATGGAAGGGTAAGATCGAAAAAGAGAACGAGCATCTGCTTTTGATCAAGACCATCGAGGATAAGTGGAATGCGCTCGAGATCTTCATCAAAGAGCAGCACCCATATGAACTGCCCGAGATCGTCGCGATCGACGCGGAGAGCGTCTCGCCAGAATACGACAGGTGGCTCTCAGGAGCTTTAGACTAGGACTTATCCGGCTCCGAATTAAAGGTCTTCACAACAAAATCCACTGCGTCCTTTGGTGAGTCGGTCAGGTAGATCAGGCCGAGGTCGGCTGCGTTGAGCATCTTCTCGTTGAGCATCGTCGAGGTTAGCCAGGCAAGCAGGCCGCGCCAATACTGCGACCCGAACAATACAACGGGAAAGTTGCGTATCTTGCGTGTCTGGATCAGGGTCAACGCCTCGAAAAGTTCATCCATCGTGCCGAATCCGCCCGGGAAAATGATGTAAGCATTCGAGTACTTGATGAACATCGTCTTGCGGACGAAGAAGTACTTGAATGTCATCGAGCGGTTCTGATATAGGTTTGGCATCTGCTCCATCGGAAGCTCGATGTTGCACCCGATCGATACCGCACCGGCATCGTGAGCACCGCGATTAGCCGCCTCCATAATACCCGGGCCGCCTCCCGTGATGATCTCGAATCCCGCTTTGCCCAACAGACGAGCGGTCTCCCTGGCAGCCTTGTAATTCGGATCCTTTTCTTTGGTCCGCGCGGACCCGAAGATCGAAACGCCACGGGTTACTGACGCAAGGCCATCGAAGCCGCCGACGAATTCGCCCATTATTCTAAAGACCCGCCAGGAGTCCGAGGTTTTGTATTCATCCTCCGGCTCAGGGGATCGAAGAAGGACTTCGTCATCGGTCAAGTGCCAGTAGCCGGGCGCTGTCTCCCGGTCGCGTGCCTCAGCAACTGTTTTGGGCTCGGCGGGTTTTTTCTTACGGTTCGTGGGTTTTGATCTGTTTGCTTTTGTTACTGCCATATGTTTTGAGTTCTAGCTTCAGGCGGCTCTGCGTCGCTCCACGCCACTTGAAGCTGGAACTCCAAACTAAATTCCCATGATGTTGTAGCCGCAATCCACATAGATCGTCTCGCCCGTTATTCCTGACGATAGGTCGCTGACGAGGAACAATGCGGTATTCCCGACCTCGGCTGCGGTTACGTTGCGCTTTAAAGGTGAACGCTGGCCGACGTATCCAAGGAGCGCTCCCATATTTTTTACGCCACGGGCGGAGAGCGTGTTGATCGGACCCGCGCTGATAGCGTTAACTCGAATGTTGTCCTTGCCAAGGTCTGAAGCGAGGTAGCGGGTCGAAGCCTCAAGCGCCGCCTTTGCGACACCCATAACGTTATAATTTATGACCACCTTCTCCGCTCCGTAGTAGGACATCGTTACTATGCTGCCTCCCTCTGTCATCAAGGGAGCAGCCGCCATCGCGACCTGGGTCAGCGAGAATGCGCTTATCTCGAGAGCCGTGCGAAAGGCATCGCGTGTAGTCGCCACGAACTCACCTTCAAGCGCTTCCCGCGGCGCGAAAGCGATCGAATGGACTAGAAAATCCAACCTGCCGTACTTTTGCTTGACGGCGTCGAACGCGGCGTCCACCTGAGCCTGTTCCGAAACATCGCAAGGCACCACCAGCGAATCGTTCAGCGTATGGGCGAGCTCACTTACGTTCTCTTTTATGCGGTCTGCCTGGTATGTGAAAGCCATGCGCGCGCCCTGGCTGGCGGCAGCGGTCGCACACGCCCAAGCGATCGATCGCTTATTGGCCACGCCGAATATCATTCCTACTTTGTTTTCGAGCAGCATCTTCTTATCATTACCGCCTTTCATCAGCGGGGTGTTTAATTTAGCAAATCATGCATCCGTGAGACAAAGCCAGGCATCAGCCTTGTTCCGAGACGTAAACCTTTTGCAGCATCTCGAAATCAAGCATGCGAATATCGATGTCCACAGGCGTATCGGTAAAGCGGCGGGTGATGAGAACGTTTCTAAGTCTCTCCTCTTCATCAGAGGAAAGCTGTGTAACTAGTACGAACATCAGCCTTAACCGCAACCGGCTTTTCATCTCAATGAGGTTCTTTTTTGCCTGGGCGATCTTTTTAAGGATCGCCTCGATCTTTTCCTGCCGGACGTCGGGCGTCACCAAAAACGAAACCTCGATACAAGTTATAAGGTCCTGATCGACCAGGATAGCGTCGAAGGGCGTCCTTCCGATACTGACGTGGCGCATTAGAGGAAGGTTCTCTTCCTGCTGGATCTGCCGCAGCGCGAGGTCTTCCGCCACGATGTACGCCGAAAGCAGGTCGGCGAGCTGGTCATCCCCTACGCCTAGAAGGCGAGCAAGCTCCCGGACCTCTACATTCACATTCTGCCGCTGTATCTCGGGCAAGGCCGCGTCCCACCGTATGAATTTACGGTCGTCGACGGCCGCCAGGCGGCGAGTCTGGGCGGTGTGAATAAGAATCACTAGGACAAAGATCGCTATTCCCGCGCCAAACAGGGCCGCTCCCAGCCAAAAGTCCGCCCTGATGGCCAAAGCCGTCCCCGTACCCAGCAGAGCGACCAGAATCACCGAGACCGCGATGAGCGGATAATTCAGCCTCCGTCGTTCAAGCCGGGTGAGCGGATTTTTATCGAGATCGGCCATCCGGAACTTTACGCAGCCGAGGCCCTCTCGAAAGGAATATCGTCAAAGTGGGTCATCGCCTTGAAAGCCTTGAACCGCTCGTTGATCTCGGGATAGTCGAGGGCATCAACCCTTTCGGTCCCGAATTTCTCAACATTGAATGACGCCATCACAGAGCCGTAAATGCAGGCGCGCCGCATGACGTCGTCCGTAATTTCGCCCTGGCTGGCAAGGTAGCCCATGAATCCGCCAGCGAATGTATCGCCTGCCCCCGTCGGATCAAAAACGCTCTCGAGCGGATACGCGGGCGCCGCGAAGTAGCCGTTTTGGGTGAATAGCGTCGCACCGTACTCGCCACGCTTGATTACGATCGCCTTCAGGCCGAAATCCATTATTTTTCTCGCCGCCTTGTGAATATTGGGCTCGTCGGTGAGCTGCCGAGCCTCCGCGTCGTTGATAATGATGCAGTCGACACCCTTGATCGTCTGGACAAGCTCGTCTTTAGCTGAAGTGATCCAGTAATTCATTGTGTCCATCGCCACAAATTTCGCATCGGGGCACTGTTCGCGGACCTGACGCTGCAGCGCGGGCTGGATGTTTGCGAGGAAAAGAAGATCGGCGTTTTTCGAGTGATCACTGAGCTTGGGCTGGAACGTCTCGAAAACGTTCAACTGCGTGTCGAGCGTGTGAGCCGTATTCATATCGAAATCGTACCGGCCGCTCCAAAAGAACGTCTTGCCGTCCGCCACCACTTCGACGTCGTCCGTGTTTATCGCGTGCCGTTTAAATACGTCCCATTCAGCGTCACCAAAATCGCCGCCGACCACGCCGACGGCGTTAACCTGCGTAAAAAAGCTTGCGCTCAGACCGAAGTGCGTGGCCGCTCCTCCGAGGATCCTTTCCCGCCTCCCAAACGGCGTCTCCAGCGCGTCAAACGCAACCGAACCAACAACTGTTAATGACATAGTTAATCGTTAATAGAAAACCGCAAAACGCTTATTTTACACGGCGGGACCAAAATATGCGATTTTGAAGGGAATCACGAAGATCGGATCAGGGCAACCACTAAGAGAAAAGCCCGCTCGGGCGGGCTGTTGCATGGTTCTTTGAGGTTAGTGATTCATTTGCCGGCCTTTAGCTCAGCCAAAGTCTTCTTCGCGTCCGCGACGCGGTTACTGTCCGGGTGTTTTTCAACAAGTTCGTTGAGGTACTGTATCGCATCGGCGCGAAGCTTTTCGGGCGAGTATTTGTCCCGTTCGCGTTCATTCTTGGGGTCTACCTTCTGTTTGCCTTTATTTTCGGAGAGGTAGTAGCTGCTCATCCCGGCGATGTAAAGGAATTCGTCGATCTTTGAGAAGTCGGGGTAGGCGGCGTAAGTCTCCTCGAAGCGAGAAAGCACCTGTTTATAGGCCTTTTTGAGCGGAGTAAAGGCCTGCTCCGCCACGTCGAGGTTGTGCTTGGCGTCCGCCTCCATCAACGGATCGCGATCCAGGGCAGGAGTGACATTCTTTTGGGCTGACGCAAATGTCGCGCTCAGAAGAAACGTCACAAAAATTCCCAAAAACTTTTGTTTCATAACCATTTAGAGATGAGTAAGGGCGGCAAATAGTTTACCGCCCTCGTGCCCGAACGTGCTTTTTGATCAGTGGATTTCGGTAACGGCCAGCATCGTGTCGATCGAGCCCTTGAGGTCTTTTGGTTCGTTGATGTCGTACTGCTTGGAGAGCGAGATCTTGACCTTCGCGGCCTTTGAGATCTTGATCATATCTTCCCGTGAGATAACGAAGATCATATAGATCGGCTTGGCGGCGTCTCGAATATTCCCCGTGTTGTTCTGGATCATGTCCTGTGTTTTATCCAGCTGCGCGGTCCCTTGGACGTCCATATTCGAAACAGTGCTGCGGCCCGTCTTGGCAGGGTGATAGGTCAGCGTCTGGTCATCCGCCTTGATGACGAGGTCCGTTTCGGGTGAGAAACGCGGGTTGTACACATTGAAGGCCCAAGCGAAATCGCCGACCGTCTGTGCCAGCGTGTCCGTCTCAAACGCCGTTCTGACCATTACATCCCAGCTTGGCAGCGAGCCGCTGAACGAATTCGTATCGCCAGTGCTCTGCTGCATCACATCCTGGCGCCCCAGAATGAAATGTGTCGTGGCGACCGTTGACCGGTTCGACTTTGGGTCAAAGGTTGCGGTGATATTCCGCTTGGCCGGCGACGCCGCGATCTGTTTTTGAATGTCTGTAATATTGACCTTCGCCTGTGCAAGCGACGCGCAGGTGCACGCACAAATGGCGAGGGAGATGATGAAAAACTGCTTCATAGGTAACTCCTGATTTGGTAACTACAATAACGCGAAAACCTGCAATTGAAAACTATTTAGTACCGTATTTGCCGATTATGGCTGCGAGATCACGAGCCGTCTCGGCAGGCCAGCTATCGGGCGGCGTAAAGATCGCGTTCTTGATCGCATGCCGGTACTGATTTGGTGTTGTTTTTTTCGCAACGCGTTTTACCGCGTCTTTAAGGACGAGTTGAGCGTTGCGAACATTTTTCCCAAGCGTTTCGATGACCATTTCAGCCGTCACCGCATCATGCTCCTCATACCAGCAGTCGTAATCGGTCACAAGGGCAAGTGTCGCATAGGCGATCTCGGCTTCACGCGCGAGTTTCGCCTCCTGCAGGTTGGTCATTCCGATGACGTCCATTCCCCATTGGCGATAGACGTTAGACTCGGCTTTGGTAGAGAAAGCAGGCCCCTCCATGCAGATGTACGTTCCGCCGCGATGGGTTTTTACGCCGGCCCCCTTGCAGGAAGCCTCAAGAATGTCCCCAAGCTCATTACACACCGGATGCGCAAAAGTCACATGCCCTACTATCCCCCTGCCGAAAAATGTCGACTCGTGTGCGCGGGCGCGGGTGCGGTCAAAGAATTGGTCCGGAACCACGAAGTCAGTGGGCGCATACTTTTCCTGCAGGCTGCCAACGGCGGAGACGGAAAGGATGTACTCCACGCCAAGCAGTTTCATCGCATAGATGTTGGCGCGGAAGGGAAGCTCCGTCGGCAAGAACTTGTGACCCCGCCCATGCCGTGGCAGGAAGGCAACCGTGACGCCGTCCAATTCACCGATAATAAATGCGTCGGACGGGTCGCCAAACGGCGTCTCCACCTTTTGCTCGCGGACATTCTCCAATTCGGGCATTTGGTAAAGACCACTGCCGCCGATTATTCCGATCTGTATTTTTTCCATATTCATGTCGCTCGCACACGCGTAAGCAAGCGCGATAAATGCTACATTTCCCCATCGCCTTACTGACGTGCGAGGTTAGGCAACGTTGTCGCAACTATCTTTCCATCCAGCTCGATCAATCTCGCAAGGGGCATCTCGACGTCGTGATAAAAGTGGCAGATCCAATTCTCTTCGACTGCCGTCGGCAGAATGCGTTTCTTGAATTCAAGCGTCTCGCTCGGAAAAAGGTCGTAGCTCATTATCCAAGGCAGCGGCAGATGGTGGCGCGTCGGGATCATGTCAAAGAAACCGAAGAGCGTTTGGCCGCCGCGGGTGACCTTTACCGTCTGCATAGTTTCCGAATGGCCGCGAACCTGGCTTACGGTCAGGCCTTCGACGGGCTCGTACTCGTCAGGTATTAGGTCGAGCTGTTTGCTGTCGATGAGCGGCTCCCAGTTCGCCTCAAGATAGCTGGCCCTCTCGCGTTCGTGAGGCCTTTCAGCCTTTTCGAATTCAGAGCGTGAAACAAGATAACGTGCATTAACAAACTGGGGTTGATATTTCGCCGTGGTGGGCGGCGGTTGAACGCGAGGCGGGTGCGCTCCCACGGTGTTGCCCCCTGCGTGATCAAAATGCAGGTGGGTGTTTACTACGATGTCGATATCCTCAGTTCCGCATCCGGCTATCTCGCGAAGCGAATCTGCGAAAGGGCGTTTTCTCTCGATCCCGTAAATTCGCGCCTCTTTGCCTCGCCATTTTTCACCCATACCGGTCTCGATCAAGAGCTTTTTTTTGCCGGTATCGATGAACAAACAATTTGCGGTGAGCGTGACGCGATTGAGTTCGTCCGGCGGACAGACGCGCTCCCAAAGAACGCGAGGGACGACACCGAACATCGCCCCTCCGTCCAATTTGAAATCCGTGTCGGGGATAACCTCGACACGGTAATCGCCCAAAAGCATATTTGCCGCTGGAGTGTGGTAAGTGATGGGCCAGCTGGCCCTTCACTCACCTATCACTTTTTCTTAGGCTCCGGCTTCTTAGCTGCCGGTTTGTCCTTGTCACTGCCCGCAGGAGGCGTATCCGGCTCGGGCCCACCCGGCCCGCCCTGCATCTGCTGCATTTGCTGCATCTGCTGCATTTGCTTTTGGCGCAGCTGCTGGATCTGCTCGTCGGATACCTGAGGTACCGTGAAGTCCTCAGGTACCTCGACATTGTTGTCCTTAACAAGCTGATCGATCAGCGCCTTTTCCTTGTCTGTCTCAAGTTTATTCTGAACGTAATCCTTAACCGGGACCGGCTGAGCGTTAGGATTTGGATTATCAGGGTCCTTATAGCCCGTCGAGATGAGGATATGACGAACGTCGTACGTGTCGCCGGTCCCGGCTGCAGTTTTGCCTGTCTTCGGATCCTTCGGTGCGTTTGCGTCCGGCTTGGCCGCCGACGGACCAAGCTTACGCTCGAGTTTGATAATGTGATAACCGAAGTCAGATTCCACGAGGTCGGGAGCGATCTGGCCTTGCTCAAGACCTAATGCCGCGGCCTCGAAAGGAGGCACCATTTGGCCCTTTGGGACATTCTTATAAAGACCGCCTTGTGGCTGGCCTCCCGGCGGGTTATTCCCAGGATCTTCCGAAAACTGATTCGCAAGAGCCGCGAAATCCTCTCCGTTCTTCGCTCGTGTAAGGATTTCCTGAGCCTTTGCCTTTTTGGCGGAGGGATCAAACTCGGGATGAGCAGCGATGTACTGTTTGACCTCATCGTCCGAGACCTTGAGCTTGTCCTTGGTCGAATCTGCATCCGCGTACAGGCGAGCCAGGAACTGTGCTTGCTGGAGCTTTACCTGAAGGTTTGTCTTCTTGACGAACTCAGCGTCTAATTGGCCGGCAGCCGCCTTGTTCTCAAACTCGGCCTTGTAAATGCGGGTCTTTGCAAAATAATCCTTGGCCTTGGTCTTGTCGTCTTCGGTAACGTCCTCCGGCTTCATGTCAGGATTCTGGGCCTTGAGCAGCTCGATCTTATAATTGAGGAAATCATCAAACTCAGCCTGATGCGTACGCGTTTCTGCGGTGCCCCCAAGGCCGATGCGGCTCCAAAAGCTTGGCTGCTTTGGATTGCTGTCCTCGCCCCAATAGGCCTTGACCTGGTCCTCCGTTATAAACCCGAAGGGCGGCATCTGGCCCTTGTCCTTATTGATCTCTTTGTCGTAATTCGAGGCAAGGATCTGCGCGCGGATGTTCTCAAGCTCCTGCTTGTTTGCGGGTTGGTCGGCGATACCCTCCTTTTTGGCCTCTGACGCGAATGCCAGAAGCTGCTTAAGGGTCTCAACCTGCTGCTTCTTCATCTCAGGGTCTTCAGCAAGCTTTTTGAGGAGCGCCGGCTGCGTCTTTGCCACGTCGGAGAGAAGCAATTCGAGTTCGTCGCGAGTGATCCGATTAAATGCAACGGAACCTTCGCCGCCGACCTTTTTTTTCCAAACAACGAGGCCGGCACCTATCGCAAGTATCACGACCACCAAAATAATTGCCTTATTCAAATTGCTCAAAGCCTATATCCTCACTTACAAAAAGTCCCTAAATTACAAAAGGGAAATCATATCAAACGGTGTTTGATTCAGCTAATGGTACGCAGGTTGTCAGCTGAGGGTTTGCACCAGCTCGAGGAGAACGCCGCCGGTTGCGGCTGGATGGACGAAGGCCACGAGACAGCCCTCGGCTCCGACGCGGGGCGTTTCGTCGATGAGCCGGGTGCCTTTTGCCTTGAGCGCCGCCAGCGAGGCCTCGATATCCTCTACCTCGACCGCTATGTGATGGATGCCGCCGCCACGCTTCGCAAGGAATTTGCTGATCGGCGAATCGTCGCTCGTCGGCTCGAGCAACTCGACGCGGCTCTCGCCAATGGGCAGCATCGCTACACGCACTTTTTGGTCATCGACCGTTTCGGTATGAACGTTCTCAAGGCCAAGGCCCTCCCAAAAGGAAAGGACGTCAGAGATGCTGTTGGTAGCAATGCCGAGGTGGTTGATCTTCATAATGCGGAGGCCCGCGCGTGAGCAAGGGCTTAAATTACTACATTGACTGTTAATCCCTTGCTAATGCGCGGGCTTCTGCAATATCTCCTCGACGGCCGAATAAGGATCGATCTTTTTCTCCGCTATCTCAGCGGCGAGTTCGTCAAGCTTCTCGCGCGTGCCGTTCCGGCCGAGTAGATCAGCGAGAAGCCGCTCCTGCAGCAACTCGGTAAGCCGCCAGCGGGCGATCGAGCGACGGCGTTCGCCCGTGCCTTCGCTGGTTTTTTGAAAGTCGAGATAGCTTACGATCGCAGTCGAAAGATCCTCGACCCCTTTGCTCTCGGTCGCGATGGTTTTTACGATCGGCGGGTTCCACATATCTGGGCGATGGGCGAGGTTAAGGAGCGCTTCGAGCTCCTTTTGCGTTCGAAGGACGCCTTCGCGATCGGCTTTGTTGATGACAAATACATCGCCGATCTCCATTATCCCGGCCTTGATGGCCTGAATGTCATCGCCCATTCCCGGCACGAGTACGACGACCGAAACGTCAGCCGTCTTAACGATCTCGACCTCGTCCTGCCCCACGCCAACCGTCTCGACGATCACCTTGTGATAACCGGCGGCGTCAAGAATGGCGACGGCATCGACAGTCGCACGCGAAAGTCCGCCGAGGTTACCGCGCGTCGCCATCGAGCGGATAAATACGTTCTTATCCAGCCCCAGCGTCGCCATTCTAATACGGTCGCCCAAGATAGCTCCGCCGGAAAACGGGCTTGACGGGTCGATGCACACGATACCAACCTTCTCGCCCAAATCTTTGTAAAAAAGAGCCAGTTTGTCGACGAGTGACGATTTACCCGCGCCCGGCGGTCCTGTAATGCCGATAACGGTCGCATTGCCGGTCTTCGGATAGACCTCACGCATCAGTTCGGCTGCACCACTGCCACCGTTCTCGATCAGGGTGATCGCACGCGCTACTGAACGAGCTTCACCAGAGAGAACTTTTTCGGAAAGAGACTTCACTTCTTCTCTACAAATTTAAGCCGCCGAAAGCTGTTGTTTCGCCACTCATAATAATAGTCACCAGGCTTGTTCTGGTCGTTTTCGTTAGCTGAACCTGGCCGGCCGTGAATGATCATAAGGCGGCTGTTTTTCCGAAATTCGATCTGCTCATCCGAATAGCCGTCTCCATAGCTCGCGTCAACGTTGTAGAACTGGATAGGCCATGCGACGTTGCCCGTGCGGGCGTCGATGACCGCGGCGTTCGTGCATCCGGTGCCGCAGCCCCACCCGACGATGATGTAATGCCCCGCGAAATTCACGCCGCCTCGCAGAGCTTCGGAGAGCCGCGTCTTGTAAGTTCTATTGTTGGGCTGTTTGAAGTTGATCGACTTGGCCCGCGCTTTTTCGACGCGTGCGGGATACTGCGAAAAAAACGGCGTTCGCTGGCCGAGAGCAGTCATGGCAAGGGCCCACGCAATGAAGGCGATGGCTACGCACTTCTTCATACTTGTGAATTTTCGCACGTATAGCGGGAAAGAAAAAAGGCGAGCAAACACTCACCTTTCTCTTAGTGCATTTTAGTTAGGCCTTTGCTGTCGCGCCAGCACTGCACCTTACATCTTTCCTTCGTCCGCGGACGGTCCGTAGAGTGCCGGCACGGGGATGTCGTTCAGCCGTAAATAAACGGACAATTGGCCGCGGTGATGGATGATGTGATTCATCACGAAGGAACGCATCACCGCCACCTTCGGCATCGTGAAATACACCTGATCACCATTCCGCATCGTCCAGTCCTTCATAAAGGTTTCGTCGGAAGCGCCCGCAAGGGTCGTTTTGGCCTTTGCGATGTGATCGTCAAAAAACGCGAGGAGGTCGTCGGTCGTTTTTGGTTCGAACGGCGTGTATTCCATCGTCGCGAAATCCAAAACATCCTGATTGATCGTCGCATCCGCCCAGCCGAACATCTCCGCCACATGCGAGGCGAGGCGACCCATCGTCATCGATTTCTCGTGAGGTTTCCAATCAAATTTGTCCGCCGGGACGCGTTCCAAACAGCTTCTCGTGACCTTTGCCTCGTTATCCAATTCCGCCAAAAAAGCGGTTGCCAGGCGGCCCCCGCTCGCTGCTGCACTTGTCGTCATATTTCCACTCCTATGATTTAGTCTGAAAGATCGGAAGATGATAATAGCGCGGATGTTGCAGAGATGCAACAATGCAACATCGTTGTTTTACGACGAGCTATCGTACCACGGTTTGCGGAGGTGCGAATTACAAGCGGGTGGGCCTGTCTATAGGGACTTCAATAGGTTCTTTGCGATCACTAAACGCTGGACTTCAGACGTGCCCTCGCCGATCGTGCAAAGCTTAGAGTCGCGCCAGTATTTTTCGGCTGGATAGTCTTTGGTATAGCCGTAACCGCCGTGGACCTGTACGCATTCCTCGGCGACGCGGACGGCAACCTCGGAAGCAAAAAGCTTGGCCATTGCGGATCGTTGCGTCTGGTGAGCATTCTTTCCAGCGTCTTTTGTTGCCGCCGCCTGAAGGGTTAGCAGTCGAGCTGCCTCGATCTGGACGGCCATATCCGCTAGTTTGAACTGGATCGCCTGAAAATCGGCGATCGGCGTCCCAAACTGCTCGCGTTCTTTAGCGTATTTGACGGCCGCTTCATACGCGCCCTGCGCGATGCCCACGGAAAGTGCCGCTATCGAGATCCGCCCCCCATCGAGTACCTGCATCGCCTGGAGAAATCCTTCGCCCGCGGGGCCCATGCGGTTTTCGTCCGGCACATAGCAGTCTTCAAAAACTACGGACGAAGTCTCCGAGGCGCGCATTCCTACCTTGTTCTCCTTTTTATCCGCCCGAAACCCATCCATCGATTTGTCGAAGATAAACGCTGTGATCCCCCGGCTCTTTTTCTCCTTGTCGGTGACGGCCATAGCGACAAGAGTCTGGCATGCGATCGCATGCGTAATGAAGTTCTTCGAACCGTTGACCTTCCAACCGCCATTCGAGCGAACGGCCGTCGTGCGGGTCCCGGAAGCGTCCGAACCGGCTTGGGATTCCGTGAGCCCCCATGCTCCAAAGCTCTCACCGGTAGCGAGGGGGACGAGATATTTCTGTTTCTGTTCTTCGCTGCCGAACATGAAAATGTGATTTGAGCAAAGGGAATTGTGAGCGGCGACCGAAAGACCGACCGAGCCATCGACGCGCGCGATCTCCTCTATGATCGTCACGTATTCGACGTAGCCCATTCCGGCCCCTCCGTACTGCTCCGGAAAGAGGACGCCCATCAAGCCTATTTCGGCGAGCTTGGGCCGCAATTCCTCTGGGAAATGCTGCGCCTCGTCCCATTCCATGACATGCGGTTTGATCTCGCTCTCGGCGAACTCACGCACGCTGTGTTTGATCTGCTTTTGTTCCTCGGTAAGCTCGAAATCCATACGTCGCAGTATAACAGAGAATTATGGAGGTATAACAATTATGTTTGATGTTGCCGTCTTGTAGAATGAAGATATGCCGAATAACATTCTCACGACGGACGAGGAAATACGCGACCTGCTCAACAAGGTCCGGACGATCGCGGTACTTGGGATGAAGCCCGAGACACATGCAGGACAACCCGCATTTTACGTCCCGAAGTATATGGCGGATGCCGGTTACGAGGTCATTCCGGTGCCCGTTTATTATCCGGAGGTCACGTCCATCCTCGGCCGCAAGGTGTTTCGTGACCTCAATGACATTCAGCAGGAGATAGACCTTGTGGATATATTCCGCCGCTCACAGGACATTGCGAAACACACAGATGAGATTCTTCGAAAAATGCCCAAGGCCGTTTGGTTCCAACTAGGTATTCGAAACGACGAGGTAGCCGAGACCCTCGCGCTGGCGGGTATCAAGGTCGTGCAGGATATGTGTCTGATGGTCGAGCACCGGGCATTGATCAGGTGATCAACCTAATGATTTAAGCTCGATTTGGGTTAGGTCTCGGCTTTGCCCAGGCCGTAAGTGTTTGTCCTCAATGGTTCCGATGCGGGTGCGCTTGAGTTTTACGACCGAGTGGCCGATGGCGTCAAACATCTTGCGGATCTGCTGATTGTGGCCTTGGTAGAGAGTGACCTCGTACCAGCCGTTCTTGTCTGTGGGTTTCAGGTCCCGGATCTCGGCCGGCGATGTTTTGAACCCGTCTTCCAGCATTATTCCGCGACGAAGTTTATTGATCGCATTGCGGTTAGGCAGACCCTTTACCTTGACCTCATAAACCTTTGGAATAGACCGCGAGCGGGTGAGCATGTTTGTGAAGTCGCCATCATTCGTAAGAATTATCAAGCCCTCAGTATTGAAGTCGAGCCGCCCGACAGGATAGAGTTTGCCCTTTCCCTTGACCAGATCAGTAACAAGCTTGCGGCCCTCGGGGTCGGAGACACTCGACAAATAACCTTTGGGTTTGTTTAGCAGGATGTATGTTTTCTCGCGTGCTTGGAGCTTTGTGTTAATAAGC
>JAFAOW010000281.1 GCA_019247455.1 Acidobacteriota bacterium
CGAGGAATTCGAGTTTCGGATGCTCTCTCGCCGGACGTGCTGCGGATGCGTATCGAGCGAAATCTCGAGGAGGCTAACCGAATAATCGTCCTTTACGGGCAGCAGCCTCTTAGGGCCGACGAGATCTATAACGAGATAGCACCTTTGGTTGAGAGGCTGCGGCCATTCGTTTGCGAAACTTCACATTTCCTGGCAGAAGCCAGAAACGATAACAAGAAGATCCTGCTCGAGGGAGCTCAGGCTACGCTTCTCGATGTCGATCATGGGACTTATCCGTACGTCACGTCGTCAAATCCGACGGCTGGCGGTGCGTCAGTAGGCGCCGGGATCCCTCCGCACCATATCACCGGCGTACTGGGAATCGTTCGCACTTACGCGACGCGTGTAGGCGAGGGGCCTTTTCCGACAGAAATGGTCGAGTCCGAAGAAGATATCGCAAACCTGATCCGCGAACGCGGTCGTGAGTATGGGTCGGTGACGAAGCGCCCGAGGCGATGTGGGTGGTTTGACGCAGTAGCAACGCGATACGCAGCCGAATTGAATGGCTTTGATTCTGTGGCACTGACTAAGCTCGATGTTCTCGACACTCTTGACGAGATCAAGGTGTGCGTGGGGTATGAGATCAACGACGAACGTGTCGATACGTTTCCAGCTGTTGCGGCCGACCTTGCAAGCATCAAACCGATATACGAGACACTCGAAGGATGGAACGAAGACACACTCGGCGTCACGGAATTCGACAAGCTTCCGTTGAAAGCGCAGGCCTATGTACGCTTTTTGTCTGACCAGATCCGCGTTGAGATCGGCCTGATCTCCACCGGTCCCGAACGCGATCAGACGATCATCCTGAAGGAGTCAACCATGGAAGGTTGGTTCGCGTGAGCGACGTCCGAATTGTCGGATTTGAGCCGCGTTTTGCCGCGGATTTCGCGCGGCTAAATTACGATTGGATCGAAAAGTACTTCGCCGTCGAGACGCATGATCGCGAGATCCTCGACAATCCCGCTACCTGGGTGATCAAGCCTGGCGGTCAGATCTTCATGGCGCTTGTCGATGGACAAGCTGCAGGGACAGTAGCGTTGATCCCTGACGGAGAGGTGAGACTTGAGTTGACCAAAATGGCGGTCTCGCCGCGTTACCAGGGACGCGGATTAGGCGACCGCCTCATGCTGGCCTGCATTGATCACGCCCGCGCAAATAGCGTTTCCTGCATCTGGCTGGAATCTCATACCAAGCTTACGCCGGCGTTAAAGCTTTACGGTAAATTCGGTTTTGTTGCAACACCCCGCGATCCAAACTCACTCTATTCACGGGCCGATATTCGTATGGAAAGGGTGTTCGACGTTGAGAATCCCGTTGCCGATATGTAAAATCTTCGTTTGTGGTCCGATAGCTCAGTCGGTAGAGCAAATGGCTTTTAACCATTGGGTCGAAGGTTCGAGTCCTTCTCGGATCACCATTTTCTCGGAGGGGCAGCCAATTGGCTGCCCTTTCTTATTTAAGGGGGTATTGCGTGACATAGGCGGTGATGGCGGCGCGTTTCTTGTCGGGTTTCTCGCCGGACGATGTGAAGGCTGTTTCGGGCGAATTGAAGTTTCCGCTGAGATCGCCTGATATTTGTCCGGTGGCGGTATTAAAGATCAGGTCCAGTGTGTTTTTGCCTATTACCGGATTTATGTCTGTGGCCTGATCTTTTGCGGAATCGATATCGTCTTCGTCCCAAACGGAGATTCGAATGGGAACGTTTACGTCGTCCAGAGCCGCGAAATATATCTCTTGCCACGGATCGATGGATTCGGATGAGCCTTGAATTGTCCGGCTGCAAAATTCCTGCGATCCGATCCTTGTCCGTGCATAATAGTCCGGCGCGGCGAGCTTACCGATTTCGGATCGTAGGTTGCCGGAGTCTGATTGTTGTTTGATCTTCAGAGTGCGGACTAAGATCGCTCTCCGCTGAAGCGAAAATCTCGGCAGGTCCGGCATTGGGGGCGGGAGCGCGCCGGAGTACAAATTAGAGCTCAACGTCCTTGATGCTGTCCCGTCTCGCATTTGTCTAACGAAAACGGACGAATCCGAGCCGATCCATTTGGTCGAGAACGCCGAAAAAAAGCGTTTTGAGCCGCTCTTGTTTCCTTTCCAATGGCCGTCCGCTCCTTTACCGTTTATCCACATTGACATATTGCGCAGGGCCGAAACATCGTAGTCGAGCTTTTTTCTTAGATTCGTATCAACGGCATAGGAAATAACACTCTTCCAAAATCCAGGGCGCGTTTCATCGGCCCATTTGGCGATTGCCTCGACGATCTCGTGCGAGGCAGCATAAGCAAAGACATATGCTTGGTCCCAGCGGGGTCTGACAAGTGAATCGTGATTCAGCCCCGACTCGTAATCCCCGTGGATCTGTACATTTGCGGGAATCCGATCCGGGCCGGGTCCATACGTGCGATCCGTGGGGTATTTGCCGGTGAACAGCGTCAAGCTCTTTAGCGTGGTTTTTGAATTGGCGTACTGCGCATAAGTATCTGTACGGTAAGTTCCGTCAGAAGGCCGCGGATGAGTTTCGACCCAATTAGAATGGGAATAAAAATCTTGAACAGCATGAAGGGCGATCCCGAGTACCGTCAATGCCGCAAGCGGATCGTCTTGCCGGGCGGCATTTTGCGTCTCGGTTCTAACGTTATTTATCAGCTGCGACCAATAATTTATTACCTGGTCTGTCGTAAACAGATTATCAAAATGCAGTTTTTCGAGCTCGTCTCGTTTCGATCCTGCGATGGTCGGGCTGCTCGAATAATAGTCCGTCAGCCAATTCTCGACCTGCGTGATCTTTATGGCATCGTCGCCAAACCCGCGCTCAGATAATACCGCTTGGGTAAGATCAAAATGCGGCCCGGTATCAAACCCCACGGCGATCCCGCACTGCACTGCGATCATGAGTAAATATGCTGCGCCCGCTCGGAGGTTCTTTTTGCGCTGAATCGCAACAATGCTGAAACTCACCATTTTGATCTCCTTAAACTTTAGGTTTTACGTAAGGGTATCACAGCCTTCTGGAAGAATTGGGCCAGGCGTGGGTTTCTGCTGGATCGTAAGCCAGAACAGGTTGATCAGTTTGGAGGGCCCATTCAGGGCGATGGGGTCGGGGTTGGCGCCGTATTCAGCGTTGGCGCGGAGCCGGTCGAAGCACCGACGATATAGCTGTCGCGGGCTCGTACGATCAGGTTTGGCCTATCAACGCGAACCTTAATGGATTTTCGCTGGCCCGGCTTTCCCGAATCATTTGGGACGTATCCGATGTTGTACTGACGCCGCAGTTCCTCCGCAATGCCGGTAAAGGCGGCCGTGAGCCCGCCCGGCGTAGCCTCCGGCTGGAAGACACGGCCCCCAGTGACATCCGCGAGTTCCTCAAGGTATTTCTTGCCCAGCGCATATTCCTCAGCGCTCTGGCCAGCCATTCCTCCGCCTCCCCCGAAGATTATCCTACCCAACAGACCGCCTCCGCCGCTCCCGGCCCGCGCGCGATTTTCAAGATAAGTGTTGTAGTAGATCGGGAATACAAGTGAATCGGATTCTTCTGCGTAATTGAGCGTACTATCGTACGTGTATTTGTCCGAGGTCGTGTCGACGCCATCCGTGAACAGCACTACCGCTTTGCGCCCCTCGATCTTGCCAAGCTGTTTTCTCAACGCCTCATCGACAGCTGTGTATAAAGACGTCCCTTCGCCGAAGTCCGCCTTGTTGATCGCCTTGTAGATCTCCTCGCGGTCGCTCGTCGGTTTCGTGCGCACCTTTACGTCCCAATGAAATTCGATAACGATCACGCGGTCCTGGGGCTTTAGCTGATCGACAAATGCGATGGCAGCCCTTCGGATCTCCTCGATCCGATAGGCCGTGGAAGGACTCGTGTCAAGCAGCAGGGCGACCGTGAACGGCTTGTCGCTTGTACCGAAATACGCGATATCCTGTTCCTTTCCGTCCTCAAAGACCTTGAAATCGGTCTTCGTCAGCCCCGGAATGTAAATACCGTTCTTGTCGAATACAGAGACGGGGATGGTGATCAGATCGGTGGTGATCTTGACCACATCGGGATCGTCCACAGCGGGCAACGCGTTGGTAACCCGTTGGGCCATCGGTTTCTTTGGAAGGTTCTTGTCTTGTTTCGTTGGGACCCGGACCCGAGCGGAGTGCGGAATGGACTCGGAGTATGCTGGTTCGTCGGACTTGGTGACCGCTGGGGTAGGTTCCGCCGGGGGGTCGACCTTTCGACCGGACTGAGCCCGCGCCGCCGGTACAAAGATGCACACCGCAAGTAGCGGGCCGAATAAGATCAACTTCAACGACATGGCAAAAAGCAAGATGGACTTTACTGTTCTGATGTTAACGCCGTGGAAAAGGTTGAGCAATTAGTAAACGAGGTGAATGAGCGTCGAGAGGCTGAATCCCAGCATTACGACGACGACGGCCCACCCCCCCATCTGCATCCAAAGGGGGTGCTTGTAGTCCCCTACGATGTTCTTTCTTCGGGACCCGAGCAGAACGATGGCTAATCCCACCGGTAATATGAACCCGTTTACTGTACCGGCCCATACGAGAACTTCGACAGGCTGTCCGACGAGCAGGAAAATGAGGGCCGAGACGAGGATAAATCCAATGATCAGAGTGCTCTCCCGCTGCGTTACACGATGATGGACGGTCTTGATGAAGGATGCGGAAGTGTACGCAGCGCCGACGACGGACGTGATCGCGGCGGCCCACATGACGATCCCGAATATTCGATAACCGAATCCTCCAGCCGCATTCTGAAAAACAGACGCTGCCGGATTCTCTTCATCTATCGTCATTCCCATGGCGAGGACCCCCAGCGTGGCGAGAAAGAGGAAGATCCTGATGCCCGCGGTGAACATTATCCCCGTCAACGCGCCGCGGTCGACCTGCGGTAAGCACGTGGTCCCCGTGACTCCCGCGTCGATCAGCCGGTGAACACCCGCGAAGGTGATGTAGCCGCCGACCGTACCGCCGATCATAGTAATGATCAAGAGCGGCTCTATCCGCTCCGGCATCACGGTCCGCTGTGCTGCTTCGAGGAATGGGGGATGTGCGGCCCATAACACGTAAAACACAAGCCCCAACATGACGACGCCAAGCAGCTTGACGAAAAGATCCATCCGCCGGCCGGCCTCGTTGAAGACAAAAATCGCGATGGCCGCGAGAGCACTCAACGCTGCTCCGAGGCGCACCGGCAGGCCGGTAAGGGCGTTCAGTCCCAGGCCGCAACCTGCGATATTTCCAATATTGAAGACCAGCCCGCCAAACGCTACCAGTGCCGAAAGGACGTAGCCGCTGCCGGGGATCGTCGCATTCGCCAGCTGCTGAGCACGCTTACCGGAAACGGTTAACACGCGCCAGATATTCATCAGCGCGAATATCTCGAGCAGAACAGAAACTAGGATGACAAAACCGAAGCTTCCGCCGAGTCGTGTTGTGAATACGCTTGTCTGCGTGAGAATGCCCGGGCCCGCCGCCGAGGTAGCCATAAGAAAGGCCGCTCCGGCGACCACCGATGGGACGTGGGCTTTCTTCATTTTAGGAGGGTCGAATGGGAGCGATCTTCACCCCGTTAGACGACAGGCCGTCTCGAAGGGCCGTGGCGAATTCAACGGCATGACTGCCGTCGCCGTGTAAACAGATGGTGTCTGCCGTGAGATTGACTATCGTGCCGTCGACCGCGGTAACAGAATGTTTTTGTATCATCGAGAGGGCCTGGGCTACGGCCGTGGCCGTGTCTTCAATAAGGGCGTTGGGCTGCGTGCGCGGCGTCAATGAGCCGTCGGCCTGATAGGTTCTATCCGCAAAAACCTCGTTCGCTGTTCTTAATCCGCGGCGATGCGCCTCGACGATCATTACACTTCCGGAGAGGCAGAAAAGAATTAGATGCGGGTCTTGCGAATAAACTGCGTCGGCGATCGCGGCCGACAGAGCTGAGCTTCGAGCCGCTTGATTGTAAAGGGCACCGTGGGGCTTTACGTGCGTTAGTTTCGTACCCTTTCTCGTGACGATGGACCTGAGTGTTGAGATCTGTTCCGATACGATCTCTTTTACCTCTTGGGCAGAAAGATCCATCGGCAGGCGCCCGAAATTCTCGCGATCCGCGTAGCCGGGGTGTGCTCCTATCGCAACGCCGTTCTCGACAGCTAACTCGACGGTAGCCTTCATTGTCTCTTCGTTGCCGGCGTGAAAGCCGCAGGCGATGTTCGCGGACGAGATATGCCGCATCAGTTCGGCGTCGTTGCCGCAGCCCTCGCCCATGTCGCAATTAAGATCTATCTGCACGAATCTATCTGTAGTTGAAATTACATCCTACACGAAAAAGGCATAACTCGCGTTCATAAGCAGCGGCTATCCGTTCCGACTCTTCTTGGCCGACGAGATGGAACGCAACCCTATCGCCCGCTGAAAGTTGTGCGAGAAGCGGCAGATCGTGGGATATCACGTGCGCGATCCGCGGGTATCCGCCCGTTGTCTGCTGGTCAGCCATCAACACGATCAACTGTCCGCCAGGTATCAACTGGATCGTGCCGAAGTTAACGGCGGACGAAACGAGCTCGGTCGGCTCGACCAGTTCGATGGCTTCGCCTTCCAAGCGAAATCCCATTCGATTAGAGTTGTTTGAAATTACAAAATCGTGTTCGACAAGCGTCTGCTTGGCGGCCTCCGAAAGAAGGTGATATTCAGCGCCTACAGTTACACGCACGGTAGGGAAGCGGCTGTAGTGCGGAATGAGGTTATGGGAAACGCGACGGTCAGCAATATCTTTCGTCGGTGGATTCGTCCGGATGATATCCCCCGTCCTGAGGGCCCGTCCTTCAAGTCCACCTACTTTCGCGGCGAGGTTAGTACTTGTGCTGCCCAGCCACGGGTTTAGCTCAAGACCGCCCGCGATCGCGAGGTATGCGCGGGCACCCGAGACGCGAGAAGTAAAGCGAAGGATGCTGCCTTTCGAGGCACGATGAGGACGCCAGTTGTCGATCGGCTTGTCGTCGAGCATTCCTCCCAGATCTGCCCCGCCTACTGCGAAGAAATGATCATCCCGAAGTTCGATCTGAGCCGCCGGATAGTGCATTTCCAGAACGGCGGCATTCTCGTCGTTACCAAGTAACAAATTGACCAATCTCGCGGCGGCGGGATCCATCACTCCATTCGGGTTAATGCCGAATTGACGATAGCCGTACCGTCCAAGGTCCTGAATGGTGCTCAGCATGCCCGACTTTTGAATGAGAAGACCCATCAGATCGCCACGAACCTCACGTCGTCGCCGGTCCGAAGGTAGGTCGGTTCATCAGCCGCGGGGTCAAACATCGAAACATCCGTGCGACCGATCAATTGCCAGCCGCCGGGAGAATCGAGCGAGTATATGCCGGTTTGCCTCCCAGCGATCCCGATGCTTCCCCGCGGTACGAGAGTTCTGGGGCTATCTCGTCGCGGCGCGGCGATACGCTCGTCGACCTCACCCATGTAAGAGAATCCCGGCAGGAATCCCAACATGTAAACGTAATAGGCCCTTATAGTGAATAACTCGACGACTTCGTCTTCTGTGAGACCTGTTCGTTCAGCCAACAATGCGAGGTCGGGCCCGTAGTCCCCGCCAAATCGAGCGGGGATTTCGACAAGCCGCGATGTGTTCGCAGTGCTTAGTTCAGCGGACTCAAGAACGCTTCGCGCCATCGCCTCGACCGCCGCAAAGGCCGTCGAGTGTTCGGGAAAAGCCCCGCGCACGACCAAAGTATCGAAAAAGATGCTCGTCGACGCATACGCCGGCACCGCCTCGACAAATCCCGGAAACGGATCAATAAAAAAGTAATTTGAAAGGGAAACCGCGCGCGAGTTCAGTTCACGCGAGATGTTATTGCCGAATTCGACGGTCAGGGCATTATCACCGAGCGGGAAGATGCGGATCTCATCGTTCATCTGCTTCGCTGTTTTGGATCGAGGTATTCACGCAATCCGTCACCGATGAAATTGAATGCCAGCACCGTTAATGCGATCGCCAAACCCGGAAAGAAGAGTACGTGCGGCGATGTAGCAAAGAACTGTCGGGCTTCCTCGATCATCGTTCCCCAACTCGGAGCCGGCGGCGGGATACCAAGTCCCAGGAAAGAGAGTGAAGCCTCTGACAATACGGCGCCCGCCATTCCGAGCGACGCCTGCACTATCAATGGCTGTACTGCGTTGGGAAGGATGTGCGTGAAGAGAATTCGCATATTACCGGCTCCGAGCGCACGTGCGGCCATTACGTAATCATATTCACGCACCTTCAAGACCTGTCCACGCATGACCCGTGCGTAGCCCACCCATCCGATCACGCAAAGCGCCAGAATGAGCTTGCCCTGGCCGGCACCGAGAAACGCGACAAGAGCGATCGCTAGCAGCAGTCCGGGAAAGGCCAGAAACACATTGAAGATATATCCCGACAACAGCTTGTCGACTATGCCACCATAGAACCCCGCGATCGCACCGACGATGGTTCCGAAGATCGCCGACACAGCGACGACTGTCACACCTACTTCCAGCGAGATCCTCGCGCCGTAAACGACTCGCGAGAATACATCACGGCCAAGGCCGTCCGTTCCAAACCAATATTCGCTGTTCGGAGCGAGGTACCTGAGTCCCAAATTTTGCGCGGCGATATCATGCGTCGCGATCCACGGCGCGAATATCGCGGCGAGAATAAAGATCGCAGCGATGGCGATACCGATGTACGCGAGCCTGCTCATGAGAGTCGTATCCTCGGGTCAAGCTTGCGATACACAAAATCGGTAAGCGAATTTGCAATGATGAATGTCACGCTGATCACGAGCACGCAGCCCTGCACGAGCCGGTAATCGCGTTTTGCGATTCCATCCTCCAGAAGCAAGAGGCCAAGACCCTGCCAGTTGAAGATACGCTCTGTAATGATCGAGCCGGCGAGCAGAACGCCGAGCTGCAGACCAAGAATCGTGACAACCGGGATCAGCCCATTTTTCAATACGTGTTTGTAGAGCACCTTTCGTTCACTGACGCCTTTCGCTCGGGCGGTGCGAACGTAATCCTCGCCCAATTCTTCGATGACGCTGGAACGCACCATT
>JAFAOW010000017.1 GCA_019247455.1 Acidobacteriota bacterium
GACGAGATCCGCGTCGTAACCCGCTGCTAGTTTGCCCTTGCGGTGGTCAAGGCCGGCCAACCTTGCTGGTGCAGATGACATAAGCCGCGTCAGATCCGCGGTGTCATAACCTCGATCGCGAAGATTCGTCCACATAACAGGCAGGCCGAACTGCAGCGCCGAGATCCCGCCCCAGGCGGCGAGGAAATCGCCGTCCTCCAGCAGTTTCAGTGCGGGCGTACAAGGACTATGGTCCGACACGACCATTTCGATCGTGCCATCCGCTATCGCAGACCACAGCTTATCGCGATTCTCCGCCTCACGAACCGGTGGGCAGCATTTGTACTGCGTCGCGCGATCGGGAATTTCCTCAGCGGTGAACGTCAGATAATGCGGGCATGTCTCGGCAGAGATCGGCAGCCCCTCAGCCTTTGAGTCGCGAAGCATCTCACACGCATCGCCAGATGAGAGGTGAACGATATGTACGCGGCAGCCGGTGTCGCGGCACAAACGGATCATCAATTCGATGGCTTCGTTCTCCGACTGTCGCGGACGCGATGCGAGGAAAGTCTCATACGCCCGCGGGTCTTTGTCCGCAAGCATTACAGCTGCTGCTTCAATAGGCGCCGGCGTTTCTGCATGCACAAGCAGAACTGAATCGAGCCTGGCGATCTCCGGCATTGCAATGCGCAGATCGTCCTCCGTCACGTGCGGAAATTCATCCACGCCCGAGTGGATCAAAAAGCATTTAAACCCCCGCACGCCTCGCTCGACAAGCGGCGCAAGCTCATCAGTATTTCCCGGCACTACGCCGCCCCAGAAGGCGACATCGACCGTACACTGCCCCTCGGCCGAGGCAAGTTTCTCTTCAAAGCCAGCGAGCGTGGTCGTCGGCGGTATAGAGTTGAGCGGCATGTCGACGATCGTCGTAACGCCACCGGCCGCCGCGGCCCGTGTCGCTGTCGCAAAGCCCTCCCACTCGGTCCGTCCCGGCTCATTGACATGAACATGCGCATCGACATTGCCGGGAATTACCACGAGATCTCCGGCGTCCATCAGCTCCCCCGCGACGTCATCCCAGTCCCCGACCGACGAGATCTTGCCATCCGCCATAGTGAAAGCAGCAGGGCGGATGCCGTCCGGGAGAATTACATGCTTACTTCTGATTGTTTGCATCATTACCGATCCGCAATGGCCGATAGCTAATAACTGTTAGCGAATAGCCGGCGGGGCGGCCAGACGCTAGAATTTGGTATTCAATAATTATCAGCTATCAGCTTTCAGTTATAAGTTATTTCTGAGCCGATCCTAAATGAAATTTCCACGAGCGAGCGGCATTCTTCTGCACCCGACGTCATTGCCGGGCGAATTCGGCATCGGGGATCTGGGCCCGCAAGCGCGAGGTTTTGTCGACCGGCTCGCCGCTGCGAAGCAAACCTACTGGCAGATCTTGCCGCTCGGCCCGACCGGATGGGGAGACTCCCCATATTCTTGTTATTCCGCGTTCGCAGGGAATACGCTTCTTATCTCTCCGGAGCATCTCGCCGAGCAAGGACTAATTTCTCGCGAGGACCTCGAAGCCAAACCTTCATTCCCAAGCGACAAAGTCGATTACGGCATGGCATACGAATGGAAGATGGCTTTATTGCAAAGGGCCTTTGCCCATTACCGAACAGGTAATTTTGCCGCACTTCGCAACGAGGCGGGGGCGTTCGCAACAGAGAATGCGTGGTGGCTCAATGATTACGCACTGTTTCGAGCGATCAAATCAGCTCATGGCGGTTCGTGGCAGGACTGGGATGAGTCCCAAAAGATGCGCGACCCCGATCAAATGGCCGTCGCCCGCAGCGAGCTTGCGGAGCAGATCGGCTTTGAGGTATTCGCTCAATTCCTATTTTTCCGGCAGTGGTCCGGGCTGAAGGCCTACGCAAATGAAAATGGCATCCGGATCATCGGCGACATTCCTATCTTCGTCGCGATGGACTCGGCGGATGTCTGGTGCAACCGGGATATTTTCAAACTGAACGACGACGGCTCAGCCAAGGTCGTCGCCGGCGTGCCGCCCGATTACTTCTCAGCAACAGGCCAGCTCTGGGGCAATCCTATTTATGACTGGGACGAGCTAAAGAAGCGGGGTTTCGATTGGTGGATCGCGCGAGTGATGTCGGCTCTTAAGCTCGTCGATGTCCTGCGCCTCGATCATTTCATAGGCTTCACCAGGAACTGGGAAGTACCCGCAGGCGAACAAACCGCCGAGAACGGAGAGTGGTGCGACGTTCCCGGGCCTGAGCTTTTTGCGAAAATGAAAGAGGCCGCACCGGACATGCCTTTTATCGTCGAAGATCTGGGCGCGGTTACCGATGAAGTCATAAAGCTCCGCGACGACAACGGTTTGCCCGGTATGAAGATCCTGCAGAACGGATTTAATGGCGACGCTCGTTCAGGCGATTTGCCGCACAACTATCCCGTTAACTCCGTTGCCTATACCGGCACCCACGACAACAACACGTCGGTCGGCTGGTACAAGAGCATCGATAAAGACAAGCGCATCTTTTGCCGCAAATAC
>JAFAOW010000168.1 GCA_019247455.1 Acidobacteriota bacterium
GCGGAACGCCGCAGGGAAGCATTGGCTGCCCCTTGGGCGTTGTAAGGTCCGGGCTGAACGGCTTCCACGATTCCGCGCCATCGCGAGTTACGAGAATGCAGTTATAGCCTGCGTACATAGCCTTAGGCTCGAACGCTGTATCGAACCTCTTCCAAAAATCACGTCCCTCCGCGTACATGTCCCGGTCTATGCCAAAGTTCGGCGCGACATTTCCCCATTGTCCCGTTTCGGTATCGATCTTGGTCATTCCGCTGCCCTGACCAAGGCCGTATCCGACACCGTAAACCGTCGTGGGTTTGAGCGGATCAGGAACGGCTGTTCCAAATTCTGATGACTGAAGAGGGTACCAATCAAGATTCGTGACCTGGCCGAGGTCGCCGCGACTGCGGGTCATGACTGCCCCCGTATCCTGCTGCGAGCCCAAGACCCAATAGGGGTAACGCGTGTCGGTGGATACCTTATAAAGCTGTGCGATCGGGATCTGGTAATAGCCGCTCCACGTGTGGCCGTTGTCGAGCGTTACGGCGGGGCCTTGGTCAAAACCAAAAAGCATCCTGTGGCCATTCGTCGGATCGATCCAGATATCATGCGGGTCCTCACCGCCGGGCGCGCCCTTGAATACGTTGAAGGTCTTACCTCCGTCCGCTGATTGAGTTACGTACGTGCTCACGACGTAGAGAATGTCTGGGTTCTGTGAATCGACCCAAACACCTGAGCTGAATGCACCCTGGCCGTTGCCGACACGGTTGTCGCCGACGGCCATGTGCTGCCAGGTGTCGCCCTGATCATCCGAACGATAAAGTCCCGAGGGGCCGCCGGGTTGAGGAGCGTTGCCGATCACGTAGATCCGCTTGCCATCGGTGTGCATCGCGACCGCGACACTGATGCGCCCGGTATAGGCGGGAAGGGAATCTACCTTCTTCCACGTCTTGCCTTCGTCGGTCGATTTAAAGAGAGCTGTGCCATTCGGGCCCTGAGGAGCACCGCCTCCGAAACCGCCTCCTCCCCCGCCAAATCCGCCCCCGCTGCCCTGGCTCGTAGCGAAGATCACGTTGGGCTTGTCGAACGCGTATTCGACATCCCGTGTACCATTTGCATTGTCAGGACGAAGTGTGTTTTCCCAGGTCTTCCCGCCGTCGGTCGTTCGGTAAATACCCCGGCCGTTGTGCGTCGCGTCGCCCTGCGTTGAAACGACTACACGGTCCGGGTCTTTAGGATCGATAACGATCTTGTTGATCTTGGTGGTTTCGTCAAGGCCGATGTGAATGAACGTCTTGCCCGCGTCCGTAGACTTGTACATCCCGTCACCCGACGGGCCGCCGACCGAATCGCCGGTTCCAACATACACAATATTGGGATCCGACGGGGCGACCTGTACCGCCCCGATACTGTCGACGTTCTTGAACTGGTCGAAGATCTGGAACCACGTTACGCCGCCGCTTGTGGTCTTCCAAAGGCCGCCGATCGGTGCTCCAACATAGAAGATCCCATCCTGGCCCGGTCCCACCGCGCCCGTTACAGCGGAGATGCGTCCGCCATGATACGGACCGATGTTTCGCCACTTCAGGCCGGCAAAAAGTTCGTCTGGGACTTGCGCGTTGAACGCGGGACTAAATACTCCCACCACGCAGAGCGCGGCGATCAGGACAACACGAAGGTTTGTTCTCATTTATTTATGACCTCGAATGGTAGAGCCCTAAATTATCACAGTAGTGAAGTTTTACGCAGAGGGCGTGACGCAAGTTTTGATCGGCGCTATGATAGGGGCCTCTCAGTCACATCAGATTCTTTGAGACAAGCGTCTCGGACGCGAGGAGTAACTATGGCCATTGTAGTGAGGTTCACGCCGAACGGTATGACGGCGGCAAAATACGACGAGATAATTAATAGATTACGGGCGGTGGGGGCTGGTTCTCCGGCCGGTAGAACGTTTCACGTTTGCTTCGGTGACCCCAATAATCTGAAGGTAAGCGATATCTGGGATTCGCACGAAACCTTTGCTAAGTTCGGCGAAACGCTTATGCCTATTCTCGGTGAGCTTGGGGTCGATCCGGGTTCGCCCGAGATCGTCGAAGTTCATAACACCATTATCGGCGAGCGAACGAGCGCGAACGCAGGCTAATTTCGTCCAGATAGGTGAATTTGGACCCCGCAGGGATGCGGGGTTTCTTTTTCTCCCCCTTGTATTCTTACGACCTTACCGGCATGGAGCCTTTCGTTCGGAGCCACCGGAGAGCTTCCTGCTCGGTGGTAAAAGCCTCAGCTACGAAGCCGCGATTGTTGGCGACCATTACGCCGATCTTTTCGGCATCTATCAAGTGCTCGGGAGCGACCATGGCCATTACGACCCGGCCTTGGGCGGTCGCTGCCCATCTCGTCGCGTAACCGAAACGGTCGGACGTCGACGGACTCGGGAAGCCCGTGACTTCGCGAATGTCCACCAGCAAATGTCGAATGCTGTTTGCGCGGCACCAAAGGATGCCCTCGTTAACGCGTTCGATCGCGTCCTCGAGCGTGTACTCACCGGCAAGGACGAAATGTGCGTGGTCGTCACGAAGCGAAGGCGGTTCAGGTGTGTCGGGCATCATGATGTCGGCTCGCCTCAACAAATGGTATTCCACCCGGTGGCCGAATGTCACCCTTTGTCTGAGTGCTTCCGCAATACGCCCCATAAGCCTTGGGCGGCGAGGACGGCTGATAAGATGCCGGTGGTGCCGAGTGCAAGGAGCGTCCAGATGAAGAAGTATCCGCCCGTCGCCTGAGCGTATTTGGCTCCGACGCCAGCGCCCGTCATGTGGATCGCGGCACCGCCAAATGACATCAACCCGCCGAGCAGCAGAATAATGTATCCGGTTAGTCGCCCAGTTAGTGTCAGCGCCACGTAAAGGAGTACGACGGATATCGCGGTCGCCCCGATCAGATCACTAAGGCTGCCCGGCTCCGCACCGTGAATGATATCGTCCGTCAGGTGGAATGTGAACAACAGCACCGACAGCACGGACGTGATGGTGAGCAGGACATTGCGATTCATTGATCCTCCTTGTGGGAACTTTAACCGGATACGCTATAGGCAGATGGGAAGTTCCTCAGGCCTTAGAGCCCTTATGTCCGTTAGCGTACCTTAGCCAAATGCGTCAGGTGCCACGATGACCCAAGGGCTTCTTCTCCCCGCAGCCCGGATTTCAGAGGGGGAAATTTATGAAAGAGTTCATTTCGACACTACTTTTGGTTTGCACATTCGCTGCATTCACGCCCTTGATTGCGAACGACATCGTCGCCAATCCGCCGCGGGCCGCGGGACACGCATCCGATCCGGGTGATCTCGGACTGTGTCCGCGGGGTACGGTGCGCCGTCGCAATTACACCTCGCATAGGACAAAGGTGAAACATGCGCTGATGTCAGGCGCCGCGGGTCTGGTCGGCGGTGCATTACTTGGCGGCAGGAAGGGCGCCGTGATAGGTGCCGGAGCCGGAGCCGGCGGATATCTGCTGTACAGGTACGTGAAGGACCGTCACGGCAAATGCGTACTCCGCAGGGCCTAGCCATCAAGGAGCCTTGGGCTCAACGTCTTTTTCGATAGCTTTCAGGACGACGCTGGCCATGATCTTGCCGCCGAAATCGGTGACGTGAATTCCGTCGCTATTTTTGACCGCACCCGATCTGCCATCGTCGTCCGTGACCTTTGGGCTGAATTTGCCATTTACCGCAAACCGGTCCCACTCATTGACGTAAACGACATTCGGGAATTTTGCGGCCTCGGATTCGTACACGGGATTCATCGCTGAGATCTTCTTGTAAAAATTCTCATTACCGGGGATCGGGTGCCCCACCCAGTAGATCTTTTTCACGAGCGGC
This sequence comes from Acidobacteriota bacterium, assembly GCA_019247455.1. Taxonomy (GTDB): domain Bacteria; phylum Acidobacteriota; class Blastocatellia; order Pyrinomonadales; family Pyrinomonadaceae; genus OLB17. Next base: position 3,857 of record JAFAOW010000168.1, read on the forward strand.
GAGATCCGGGTGAGAAACGCGTTGACCCGCTTGGCGTATGTCGTTGACCATTCCGGAGTACCGAGCGGGTGGTCCTTACCCTCTAGATCCGTGATCCCCTGTCCGTCATTCGCACCGAACATGACTATCAGCGCATCGGGTTTGTTGTCCTTGATGAGTTCCTCCGCCTTAGCGCTCCAGTCAAAATAATCAAAGCGATTGAGACCGGTCGAATATACTCCGTTCCTCACCGCCGTGAACCCGGCGCGTGCATTGATGGCCTTCTCCAGCGCGGGCCCAAACCCCTCGATCATCAGGGAGTCGCCTATCAAAAGAAATTTCGCAGGAACGGTTAACTTACCCGACGCGGGCGGAGGAGCCGCCGAATTGGAGTTCGAGGCATTCGTCGACTGCGTGGTCGAGCTGCCGCAAGCGGCAAGAAGATAGGCGGCTAGTACCAAAGGGATAAGTCTTGTTACACGCATATTTATTCAGAGGCTTTCGAGGATCAGATAAGGCTCCGCATAAAATAGCAGCAAAACGCCTTAGACAAAAGCATTAATTTCTTCTGAATGGCTCCGGCCGGAGAATGCCGGCTGCTAAAAGAAAAAGGCTTGTCCATTGGATGGACAGGCCTTTTATGATCTCTGTTAGCTCTTTATGAGCTATTCGGGATAAGGGCCATTATAATCGCGTATCACAACCACCACGTTTCCGTGTGCTCTCTTTCGAGGCGGGTAGTAGTATTCGTCATCGCGCTGGTCGACATCATTGACAATACGATAGTGCATCGCCGCGCCGCTGTTTCGAGAGACGATATATCGTGCACTGCCCACCTGCACGCGTACCGGCGAGTTGTCGTAGTTCATCTGATAACGCCCGGGGCGATATGACGAGTCATAACTCGCCGGATAATAACCAGGATCGTAATAGCCGTCAGCCGACGATCCATAGCGCGCGTCACGGTTCATCGACGAGTTGTCTACACAGCGTGAGTAAGCGACATCATATCCGTATTGATCCGTAGTGTGGTAAACGACCTTCGACTGCCCCCGCGGGCAGGCAAAGACAGCTCCTGTCGCTACGAAAAGTATCAATAGCAGTAGTGGTAGATATCCGACACTTCCCAAACTTCTGGTCGCGTCTTTCGTTCTCATAATTACCTCCTTGTCGCAAGTCTATTGGCAAAAACGCACAACCGCCGCCTGAATTGGCTGCGGTTTCCCCCAAAATACGTTTTTTCAATACATAAAAGGGATTGCCCCCGCTCCTCGAACGTTGCACTTTAAAATCTGTGATCCCAAGTTTGCCGGTCCAAATAAATATCGTTGGAGTTGCGACCCGTTCGTGTTATAAGCAATCAACCATGTCAACACGAAGAGAATTCGGCGCGCGTCTGATCAAGGCAGTTGCCGGTTATGCGATAGCTACGGGTCCCTTGCTTCGCTCGCTTGAGGCTCAGACAGGATTGCCGATAGGCGATCTTCGGAGTTCGCTGGGCGCGGGTGATGGCGTGATCCTTACGCCTGACGACAGCAAATATACAGAATCATACAACTTGCGGACGAGGCTTGTTCCCGAGGTGCGAGTGCTCTGCCAATCGGCGAAGGGCGTAGCAGCGACCATCCTTTGGGCAAAAGCAAACAAGGTCTCGTTCTCCACCCGGGGAGCGGGCCACTGCTATGAAGACTTTTCGCAAAATCTGAAACTCGTCATTGATACCCGCAAGCTAACGGCTTCGGAATGGGGATCGAATGGCCTTTTGTCAGTCGGCAGCGGGACGACGCTGGGTTCGCTCTACAAGCTCGCGGATGCTCGGGGCCGCGCCTTCCCCGGGGGTTCGTGTCCGACGGTCGGCGTGGCCGGGCATTGCATGGGCGGAGGTTACGGCCGACTGTCGAGGCCGCTTGGCCTCGCGTGCGACAACGTGACCTCTTTTGAGATCGTCGACGCGCGGGGCAAAATACTCACTACTTCAGCGACACAAAACAGCGATCTTTTTTGGGCCCTGCGAGGATCGGGCGGCGGCAGCTTTGGCGTAGTTACGAAATTCACATTCCAGACGCATTCCATTGGAAAGGTATCGACGTATTCTGCGAGTTGGACGCTCGGGGTATCCGAAGCGGTAAAGGTCTTTCGCGCCTGGCAAAGCTGGGCCCCGCACGCGCCTAATGAGATCACGAGCACAATGACGGTTTCGAAAGGAGGCGCAGGGAAGATACGCCTGCATTCGTCCGGCCAATCGACGGGCTCGGAAACAAAGCTGCGAAACGAGGTCACAAGCTGGGCAAAAGGCGCGGCGGTCAGCACCAAGACCCGTACCTCGATGGAAGCGATCGACCTTTTCGCGGGTACTGGCGGCTGGGTGCTAAACCCGGTGTATATGAAGGGTCGCTCCGATTACGTCAAGAAACCTATGTCCGAGGAGGGGGTAGCGGCCCTCATGAACGAGATGCTCAAGCTCAGCGTCGGGGCGATCAGCGCGATGTGCGATGCATACGGCGGAAAGATCGCTGAGCCCGAGGCGGACGCGATGGCCTTCGCTCACCGCGACGCGCTTTATTCGATCCAGTACTATTCGCAATGGTCCACCGCCTCACAAACTTCGAGCAAGCTCGCGATGAGCCGCGCTTTCTATAAAGCCTTGCGGCCATACGTATCCGGCTACGCGTATGTGAATTATCCCGACCTTGAACTGCCCGACTACGCCCGCGCTTATTGGGGCGACAATCTGCCGCGGCTCCAGCAGATCAAACAGAAGTACGACCCCGACAACCTTTTCCGGCATAAGCAGAGCGTGCCGCTGCCCGGCGCTTCTCTTTCAAGTTCGATTCGATCGATCGCCTTACCAGACCTATTTGCGTTTGACTGACCTCGGGCCTTTGGAATATAAGGTGAGTACCGAAAACAATTCGCTTTTCCCCAGATGTACCCGAGATGGGGAGCGTAAGGAGGAGAATAATGATCAGAAATTATGTCTTGCTCACGCTGGCGCTTCTGGTGTTCGCATCTGCCGCGAACGCTCAAAAGCTGACCGGCGTCTGGAGCCTCAATGAGGTGAAAACTAGCGGTACCGGCGCGGAAACTCGTAAAATGACCCAGCCGAGCATGTACCTGTTCACCAAACGCCATTACAGCATCATCTTTGTTAACGGCGACAAGGCGCGCTCGAGTGACCCGGCCAGCAAGATGACCGCCGAACAGCTGTACAACACCTATGTGGATGGTTTCATCGCAAACGCGGGAACGTACGACGTAAAGTCCGGTACCCTGACCATGCACGTCATGGTTGCGAAAAGCCCGTCCTTTATGGCTGGCGGGAACTGGGTTTCGTACAAAGTAAGTATCAAAGGCAACACGATGACGTTGGTAGATCTCGCAGACAACACCGGGCCTGATAAAGAACCATCCACCTATACACTGACCCGCGTCGAATGATCGGCGATAGGAAACGTTAATTCCAAAGAAAAGACGCCCGCCGCCCCAGTCGGCGGGCACGCACCCCCGGCTTCCCTTGAGTGACTCGTCAAGCCGCCGCTGCTGTATGCGGAGCGCGGTACACGATCGGCGAGCAAGCGGAGCAGTGGTCAACATGGAGCCATTCCTCGGCCTCGTCGATGCTGCTTGCGATCGCGAAGCAGCCGCCCCGATTGTTTCCTGTAAGGGCAAGGAAATCCAATTGTTCACGCAGCTCAGGATAGGGGTTGACCCACACGGTCTTTATTCCCTTGAGATAACGGATCATCTCGTCGGCCATTTCCAGGTACTCGTAGCTGTTGAGCGCGCAGGGAATATCGCGCTCGATCAGCACGCGGTTCTGGCCGAAGGCGCGGCACTTCTCACTGATCGCGCCCAGATAAGCCCGGACGCGATGCGGGGTGATCGTTTCGCTCTGGAGAAGTGCGTAAAGATATTTGGGCCTGCATTCAAAAACTAGATTGCTGTTCATAGGGAGCCTCGCTTAATACAAGTTCCGAGGGTGGGAGTCTGCACCTCGAGGGCACGCCCCGGTTACCGCTTGAACAGCAAACCATATGCCAATGCATAAACTATTGTAAACAATGGATAACAAGATTTTACCTCACGAATTGTCGTGAGAATATCCGCGCCTGGACCTGCAAATTACCGCGGCTCTCCCAACACATGTTGTAGAAGAGGGGTTCTGATAGGCTCCTAGCCGTGGGCAAGTCTGAAACGGCCGAATCCCGTATTGCTACTGCTGCCGCGGCCCCGAGATAACCCGAGAACTAACGATCTTGCCGGCTGTGTCCAGTGTGACCTCAACGATGCCTCCGCCTGCATCCTGAAGCCGCCGAACGGTCTGACCCGCAGAATTCGTGGTCTCTCCTATCACTCGCAGGCCTGTCGCCGCGGTGTCGAGCACACTTCCGATAGTGCGCTGACTGAGAACTCCGCCCGAACTGTTAAGCGTCTTCTCGACGATATTGCCGGTGGTATCCAGAGTGCGGGTTACGGTCTGTCCGAGTGTATTGACCGTCTGGCTTAGCACGCCGCCCGGCTGTAGCGCGGTGTTCGCTACGCCGCCCACCGTGTTCACCGTGTTATCGACCGACGTTAGCAGACGCTCGAGGATCTGGGGGTTGCGGTCGATCGTCGTCAGAGTGCGGTCGATGATGCTGTTCACGTTGTCGAGGCGAACTTTTAAAAGCGCCTCGGCCCGCACTCCCTTAATGGTGAGCTTCACTTTGTCGATACCTACGTCCGCTCCCGCAGTCAGTTGAAGCAGATTGGCAAGACGCGCGTCGAGGGCCACGTGCGCCTTGAGGTTGTCGACCTCTAGATCGATCTGATCGACCGACAGATTTGGGATGTCAAGAAGCACGTCGGGATCGCCTGTGGCGGCTTCCTGCTTGCGGCGTTCGCTGGCCTGGCGCATCCTCTCCTGGTCCGCGGCCGACAGGGGCCGAACAGGGGTTGCCTGCGTGACGGGGGTGGGCGTCGGCCTTACCGAATAAGTGGTGATCGAGGCATTAGGATTCCCGGTGGTGGTCGTTTGAGCAGAGGCGATACCGCCTGCCACAAGAATAAATGAAATAAGCAGATAGTGTTTCACCTTTTTCCCTCCTTGAAGTGTGAAAGAAGTTTAGTTTGTTCGCTTAAATAGCCAGTCGAGCGAATTCAGTCTCGCCCGAAATCTTCCATTGCCCGTCGCACCGCGGATCGTTAGTACGATCGAACCGGCATTCACACCAGCCCCAGCCTGCAGTCGAACTTTATCCGTGTTGACGGTCGCCGCTTTTTCACTAGAGAAGTTAGTCTCAACAATGCGTTTTTCGACGACGTTGATGCGAAAGTTATCTTCCTCGGGCTGGGGAAGCTGCGCAGCGAGCGGTGCGGCAAGGGCAGTGAGAATAAGGATCGGCTTTAGCGGGAGATTCATCAGTGCCTCCTTGGCTTTCGACGAACACTGACAGCCGTAGTCGCGGCGGGCGCAAGCTTGACCGGTACGGCGGCCGGAGTATTTACCGGGCCGGCATCGGGAGGCGTGACCTCGCCGAGAGCCTCGCGAACGATCTCCTCGATGTTCTCGAACCGGCTTGAAATTCGCAGGGTCATCCCTATGTCGCGATAAGTCATGCCCGGCTGCAGCGTTTCAGGCAGGTTCTTACGGTCGGTGAACCAAACGGTCGCGCGTGCGTGAGTCCCGGGAAACTCGACTTTAGAATCAGGGACCACGTCCATCTTCAACTCCTTCGCGGTGAGTTTCACTACAAAGAAAATATCGTCCTTGCCGTCGTCCTGAGCGATCGGCGTATTCGCGGGGACCGGCTGCTGTGCAGATGCCGCAGCCGCAAGGGCGATTCCCATCCCCAAGACCCAAAGACACGTAAGACGGTTTTTCATGAGAATATTATTCGCGTGCCGCAGAACGCCTACCGTATGCCGATATACGTTCCGTGTCGTACCGCGGCAGGTGTGTGGGTTTGTCTACAACAAAAAAGAGCCGCCGCTTGCAGCTCTTTCTTACCGGTACTATTCAGGTCACGGGATTTAGATGGGTGCGTGGGCTATTTACCGGCGGCCTGCCAAGCTTTTTCGAGATCCCTAAGGGTGGCGGCGTTGTCACTCTCATCGCCGTCCTCATCGTCGCATTCGTAAGCCCTTGTGCCGCGGCTCCAGGTGAGCACCCAGATCCGTCTCTTTTCGTTAGCGGTCTTAAGGGGCATATACCCGAGAATGCGGTAGCCGCCATTCTCACCGCCGACGGGCTTGGTCTCTCCGTCGAGCGCCACGATATTCAAGCCTCTGACGGAGGCGATCGCGTCGTTCGGCGAGGCGAACTCCGTCGCGTTGCAGATCGCCCTCTTGTCTCCCGACTTATAGGTGCCGTGGTACATCTTGTTGCCCTTGGGGTCCTTTAAGAGGCTCGGCGGCGCCTGCAGCGTGAAAGCTCCAACCGTCTGCGGAAAAACATCCGCCGGAACTCCGCCGCCACACGCGACGAGGATAAGCGCAACAGAAAGCAAAAGGAGAGTGGAAGTTATTTTCATTGGAAGATTGTGTTCGATAGAAGAAGCGTGGCGGAATGATGCCATAGGCGTTTGGGTTTGTCTACCGCGAAATATGAGCGGGCTTTTCATCGCTCTGAGCAAAAAACGAAAAGATGTCGCAGCGGGAACTCAAGTTGCTCCGGCTAGGCGGTTGCGTAGTTTGCAACATTGGCGGATTTTGTAACGCCAAAATCGCAATATCGCAGGCCTGACCCCGTTTGTTCTTCCTCGTGCCTCCACCCGCCTCTTCTCAAGGGCAGACGGTGGCATTGTTCGCAACACTGGCGATTCTGTTATGCGAGAATCGCAATATTGCACGCCTGACACCGATTTCCTCATCCGTAATTTTCAAAGAACGAGTTTACCGGCAATCATGTTGCAGATATGAGGCAGTGTAGCACGGGTGTCAGGGCCACGCCCTCTCTCGGTCCGTGGTACTCTAAGCCATGACACATTCACCGCTCTCTATCACCCGTCGCCACGTTCTCGGCTCACTTTACGCCCGTTGCGAGGCGATCACGGAGGACGTGCCGGTGTTTATCACCCCGCCACTGGGTCAGGGAGAACGCAGCCTGAGCGGCCATGTGAACGAGTCGCTGGGGCATTATGCCGACGCCTTCACCTTTCATTTGCCCGACGATGTCTGCAAACAGCTCTCGGCAGGTTATTACAGCTACTCATTCGATTACGAGCACGTCGGCCCTGTCGTGAAAGGCGAGGCACGCACCATTCGCCTGAGCTCCGTTTCGCTCATCGCCCGCCAAAACTATACCAAGCCCGCCCCCGGCGGCAGCCCCGCGAAGGACCTTGAAACGCCCTCTGATCTCACTAGCCGAACCTGACCACGCCGTGAACTTGCGTGGCTAAACAAGAAAAAGACCGCTGAACGCGGCCTCAAGCGGGGTTGAACTCTGCCAACATCACGACGCGGACGATCTTTGCCATCGCCGCCGACGAAATGTGAGCCGGCTTTTTACCGCTCTGAGCAAAAAGGGTCGCGTTTGACGCGAGGACGAGTCCCGTAATAACAATGAGCCGTTTCATTTGACGAAAAGATGTCGGAGCCGGAACTCGAGTTGCTCCGGCTTTAAGTCAACACCGGACGAATA
>JAFAOW010000215.1 GCA_019247455.1 Acidobacteriota bacterium
TACACACTTGCCGATGGTGAGCAGCTCGCTCGTCATGGCTGGTCACAGGACATGTTCGAGGATAAGACCCTTTGGGAGGTCTTTCCCGAAGATGTGTCTGCTGAATGGGAAGGCTATTATAAGCGGGCCCTCAACGGCGAGACGGTCGTTATCGATATGGACAACGAGGAGGGCTCATACCAGGTGAATGTGCTGCCGATCAAGGACGAGACCGGGCACGTTTTCGCCGGTATGGTCATTTGGCAGGATATTTCTGAGCGGAAGCTCGCGGAGAACGCACTGAAGGAAAGTGAGGCGAGGTACCGCCAGCTTTTTGAGAACGCTAACGATATCATCTACGTCCACGATCTAGACGGGAATTACATCTCGATCAACCAGGCCGCGGAGCGGATCTTCGGATACAGCCACGAAGAGGCTCTTTCTCTCAACATGGCCGATATTACGGCTCCTGAGCACATGGACCTTGTTCGTCAAATGCTCGAGTCAAAGGTCAAGGGAGAACAGGGACAGACCGTGTACGAGATCGAATGCGTAAAACGAGACGGGTCCCGCGTAAACCTCGAGGTGAATAGCAGCGTTATCCACAAGGACGGCATTCCGATCGCAATTCAGGGTGTCGCCCGCGATGTCACGGGCCGAAAGCTCGCGGACGATGCTATCCGCAAGAGCGAAGAGCGGTATCGCGACCTTTTCGAGAACGCAAATGACCTGATCTATACGCACGATCTGGAAGGGAACTTCACATCCCTGAATCGTGCGGGTGAGATGATCACGGGGTACTCACGGGAAGAGGCGTTAAGCCTGAATCTGGCTGATGTGGTGGCTCCGGAATACCTCGAGTCGGCGAAGACGATGACCGCCCGTAAGATGGCGGGGGAGGGTCCGACGACCTATCAGCTGGATATCATCGCGAAGGAAGGGCATCGGGTGACTCTCGACCTGAGCACCCGGATAATGGTGGCTGATGGCCTGCCTGTTGGCGTCCAGGGAATAGCACGCGACATTACAGAACGAACCCGCGCCGAAGAGAAACTTCGTCACTACGCGCTTCACGACACACTGACCGAGCTTCCTAATCGCGTGCAGTTCATGAACCACCTTAAGCAGGCGATCGATCGAGCTGAAGGCAATGAATATGCAAAGTTCGCCGTTCTCTTCCTGGATCTTGACCGCTTCAAGGTTATCAACGACAGCCTTGGACACGCGGTGGGCGATAAACTGCTCATCGCGATCGCCGAAAGATTGACAGCATGCATTCGCCCCGGCGACGTTGTCGCACGGCTCGGCGGCGATGAATTCACCATATTGCTTAACCGAAGCGGCGATGTTAATGAGGTCGTACGGGTGGCCGAGCGTCTGCAGCAAAAGATCTCGGAACCCTTCAAGATCGACAATTACGAGGTCTTTACATCCGCAAGTATCGGTATCATCGTCGCCAACGACGTCTCTCGATCCCCGGAGGATTTCCTGCGAGACGCCGATGCGGCCATGTATCGCGCGAAAGAAGCCGGCAAGGCTCGATACGAGATCTTCGACACGGAAATGCACGTTCGAAATATGAACCTGCTCCAGATCGAGACCGATCTAAGGCATGCCGTCGAGCGAAATGAGTTCGAGGTCCTTTACCAGCCTATCGTGGACCTCCGTACCGGCGCCGTCGATGAGTTCGAGGCACTGATACGCTGGCGTCATCCGCGTCATGGTCTGATCGCTCCAAATGAGTTTGTCGGCGTGGCCGAAGAGACCGGGCTGATAGTTCCGATCGGCAAGTGGATCCTTGAGGAATCAGCGCTTCAGGTCGGCGACTGGCAGCGCAAGTTCAGCCGGCCGCTGAGCGTGAGCGTCAATCTGTCGGCAAAGCAGCTAATGCATCCCACGCTAATGCCCTGCGTCACTGAAATTCTTTTTGAATCCGGTCTCAATGCGAATCAGCTCAAGCTGGAGGTCACCGAGAGTACGGTCATGGAGCACAGCGAAAAATCACTCAAGGTCCTTTCGGAACTCGATCATCTTGGCATCACCCTCTCAACCGACGATTTTGGTACCGGGTATTCGAGTCTGAGCTATCTGCAAAAATTTCCCTTCGAAAGGCTGAAGATCGATCGTTCGTTCATCCGGATCATGGATGAGGATGAAAAGAGCCAGGCGATCGTTAAGACGATCCTCATGCTTGGCGAGAATCTCGGTATCGAGGTTGTCGCAGAGGGCATCGAGACGATTCCCCAATTTGAGAAGCTCCGCGCGCTCGGGTGCACCACCGGCCAAGGCTACCTCTTCTCACGCCCGATCGACCGCGAATCCGCCGAAGCCCTCCTCGAAACCGGCGCCAACATGTTTGCCCAAAACCCCGCTCTGCAATTCAACAGCTCCGCCGCCGTGATCGAAGCCCCCGACATCCACTAGTTCAAACCTCTTTCCTTTGATCAAAACACGCCTTCGCCAAGGAAGTTGCGCCGGATGTATTTGATCGTGTCGTTAAGCGTTTGTTGAGGATCGCGGGGGGCAAAACCCAGTTCTTCTTCAGCCTTAGACGAGTCAAAGTACCAAAAGTGCTCGGCCTGCTCGACCTCGTTTGGCGCGACCGGGGATGACTTTCCCCAGTTGCGATAAACAGAGCTGATGAGGCTCGAACCTGCGACGGCAAGTTTCTTCGGCACCTTGAGAGCAGGAGCAGCCACACCTGACAGGCGTTCCAGACGGCCAAAGAATTGTGCGAAGGTCATGTTGGCGGCACCCAGCAGATACTTTTCTTTATGACGTCCCTTCTCGAGCGCCGCGATGAAGGCCGCCGCGGCGTCGCGGGCGTCGACAAAGCTTAGGCCGCCGCCCGGCGTGTACGGGATCTTCCGCGCGAGGAAATCAAGCACCGGCTTGGTAGATGACAAACGGTCGTCCTCGGGACCAAGCAGCAGCGATGGATTCATGATGACGAGCCGTCGGCCGTCCCCGTCAAAGTTCTCGAGAGCCGCCCGCTCCTGATAATATTTCGACGCGTAATAGGCCCAGCGGGTGAGGAGGTCGACAGGCTGCGGAAACGTCTCGTCAAAGACCTCCTCGGTTTCCGAGACGGCGATCGTGCCGCTGGACGAGGCAAGCACCATCGTCGTCGCTCCGGCTTCAACGGCGGCCTCGCACAACAAGCGCGTGCCCTGCAGATGAACGTTATTCATCGACAGAGCATCCTCATTGTCGCGGGAGACCTTGCCGGCAAGGTGAAATACGGCGGCGACGTTCTTGCACGCGGTGGCAACGTCTTCGCGATCCGTCACCGAACCCTCGATCGGCTCAACACCTGCATCGGTCATCCACTCCGGCACACGCGACGCCATCACGCGCAGATTCTTCTCCCCGGCGTCGAGCAGCTGCCGCACAATATGCGCACCCAAAAAGCCCGTACCCCCCGTGATCAGAGTCTTTTTTTCAGTTTTTATAAGTGCCTTCTTCTTGGCCATTCTTTTTTGCCACAGAGACCACAGAAAAATTTGAGGGTTACTTTGGCCTCGGTGCTCTCACGTATCTCTCCCGCCTGATCTACCGGTCGGTTACCGATCTCTATCTGGATCGTCAAATATTACGCATGATCTCGTGACGAGAAATCCGAGAGACCTCTGAGAAACCAATTTGCTTTCTGCCTCGGTGTTCTCAGTGCCCTCTGTGGCTAATTCTTCCAGTTCTTCTTCATCGGGTGAGCTTCAGTGTTAAAAACCACGTCGTTGAAGTTCAATACCTTTTCGTCCGCAAAAAGCAGGTAGAAATACTTAAAGGTCTCCGCAAAAACGAAGCTGTGCATGTAGTCTGTCTTCTCTTTTGTCTCAACGCTCTTGAGACCGGCATAGGCGACATCGGTTCGGCAGTACTTGACGAAGTCATCCCACATTTCCTTGCCCATCGCGAGGTACTTCGGATCCTTCGTAAAGTGGTAGAGGTAATATGTTGACTCCACGATCTCAGGCCTCAGCGGGTAACTTGCATACTCGACCTTACCGGTCTTGTAGTTATAGACCTCCGGTTCGATATGGTTGAGACGCCACATTTGAAAGAGCGAATCCTGGAGGGCCCGAGCTCGGTTAAGATCCCCATCCAGCGCGAGTACGGCCGGAAAGAATGCATCAAGGGCCCCGGTCGTGGTCGCCGTGCGCTTACCGCTATCCATGTCCGCGTGGCCATACCAAAGATCGCCAGCAACTATCTTTCCTGTGCGGCTGAGCTTGCTCAGATTGTCGGTCTCGTCCGCAAGGTGCGAGTTGACTTTAGATATGGAGTCCTCCCACATCGTGCGGCAGTCGGTGTCGCCAAAAAGCAGGTTGCACTTGATGAGGTATTCGTAATAAGAGTCGATCCCGCCGCTGACGTGGCTGTCGGTATTCGTCCACTTGGCTGTCTCTGCGTTAATGTTCTCGCCAACGAGTCCGATATCAGAGCGGTGGTTGTATATAGCCACTAACGCTTTTTTGGCCTTGTTGTAATAGACCTGCTTCCCGGTGAGTTTCGCGAGCGTACCAAATTCGATAAGTAGCGTTCCTGCTTCGGCCGGATTCGAAATAGGATCGCGCTTCGCCCCTGTTTTGAGATTCACAAAGCGGTAAGGGATCCCAGTCACAGAGTCGAAGGCCGGCAGCAGCCGCGTTCCGAGATCATCAGCTAACGCCAAAAGGCGTTTGTCCTTCGTTATCTCGTATGACGACAAAAGCCCGCCAAGCTCGCGGATAGTGATCTCAAAAACCTGTACAGACATGTCTTTGTCGTACGAGAGGTTCTTCGCTATGTAGTCCCGCGTATCATCAGCTTCTTTCTTAAAGCCAAGCAGATAGAGCGAGTCGAGCGAATCGACGGGCGTCATCAATATCGTCTGCCCGCCGTACCAATCACGGCACGTTTTACTCAGCGGCTTGAGATCATCATGGCCCCAGCAATACTGCTTGTAACCATCCCACGCGTGCTTGAATTCGAGCTTAACGCTTTCGGCGGCGGCCTTTTTGTCGATGGTCTGCGCTCCGGTATCGCTCGGCAAGCTAACGACACATAGAAGTAGCACTGACCCGAAAAAAAAGACGTTCTTCAAAAAAGTCTCATTTTGTCCGTGTGCTCTGTGGCGGATCTTAGTCATCGATCACTGACTCCTGTTTTCGCGAGCGGCGCCGCTCTGCCTTCCACTGTTTGCGAAGCCCCTCTACGTCGAATTTACGCCGCGTCCCGTCGCGCATGTTCTCAACTTCGTGCTGCACACGAGCGGCGATCAATCGATAGGCCTCGGTATTTGGGACGCCCTCCGTCATCTTCCGCAGTTCCTCATATTCGAGGAAACGCCCGACCTTCGCTCCTATCTTCGCGCCGATACTTTGTCGCGGCGGGACGATCATCCCTTTTGGGAACGCCTCGTACGTCCCCCATAGATAGATGGGAAGAATGCCGATCTTCTTGTTCAGCGCGAGGTAGCCAATGATCGGTTTGAATTCGGCGATCTGGCCCGACTCCTGGCGGCCGCCCTCGGGGAAAATGAGTGCGTTATAACCCTCATCGAGGATCTGTGTAACGTGCCGCAGCGACTGCCGCAGGCTGCCGGTGCGCTCGATGGGTACCAGCGTCGTGAAATTATTCATATACGCGCGCTTGTATTTTGTGTCGAACCAGTAATCGGCCGCGGCTACGGCAACGGTCTGTTCCGCCACGTCTTTACCAAGTGCCTTTTTGACGAGGCCCGTGTCGAGATGCGAAGTATGATTCGGCGCGACGATGAAATTAACGTGCGGCGGCACGTTCGCTTCACCCTCGATGCTGGTCGACAAAACCGTGTCATAAAGCGTGTTTTGAACAACGTCCACGGCCGCGTTGCCGATCCGCCGCACGATCCCGGGAATATAAAGGTCATCCTCCTCTTTCTTTTCATCGGTTCGCGGCTCGTCCGCTAGTTTCTTTGATTTATCTACTCGTTGAACAGCCGTCAGAAGCTCGCGCACTGACTGTACCTCGTTCAATGAATCTGGCGACAGCACCCGCCCGCCGGCATCCTCGACCGCCGCCTGCAGCTCGACGAACATCAGCGAATCAAAACCAAGGTCCGCGAGCTTGTCCTCGATAGCGACATCGGACAACGGCCGGTTCGATACACTCGCGACCACTTTTCGTATCCAAAGGACGTTATCATCGCCCTTGGACTCAACCACCGCCTTTGTCTTATTTCGATTGCGCTCCTCGAACATCTGCAGCATCTCGACAACCTCGGGGCGTTTCACCTTGCGGGTGGCCGTACGCGGCAACTCGAATGGCGTGATGTGCAGAACCTTCACGCGCCTGAAGAATGGGATGGTGGCCGAGACCTCTCGGAAATGCTCTTCGATCTTCTTATTGGCTTCGGATCGATTAAGCGCGATGTCGTGTTCATAGTCAGGAACGACTAGGGCGGCTATCTTCTCGCCGCCGTCCTCGTCCGGCAGGCCGACTACGCTTAACTCCTTAATAAATCCGGACTTTCCGTAGATCTCTTCGATCTCATCCGGGTAGATGTTCTTCCCATTGGAGTCAATGATGACGTCCTTCGAGCGCCCGACGATGTAAAGGTTTCCGTCTTCGTCGAGCTTTCCAAGGTCACCCGTGCGCAGCCAGCGATCCTTGAGGACCGCCTCGGTCGCCTCCTCATTGTTGTAGTAACCGAGCATTACGTTCTGCCCCCGCGCCAGCACCTCGCCCACACCGTTCTCGTCCGGCGAATCTATCTTGACTTCGACGCCAGGGAGCGGTTTACCCACGCTTCCTTTATGAAGCTTGTTGCCGGGCCGAGCAACGGTTAGAACAGGCGAAGACTCGGTCAAACCGTAACCCTCGAGCACCGTGAAGCCCAGTCCATGCAGATCCTTTTGAACCTTCTCACTCAATGCTGAACCGCCGGAAATTAGATACCGCATCTTCCCTCCCATACCCTGATGGATCGGAAAAAAGATCACGGGCCCGAGATTAAATGGGGTATTGTCCCTTATCCACGCATTGAATTCGATAACATTGTCCGCCAGGTCCGCGATCCAATCCCCCCGCTCGCGTAACCGTGTCTTTATTCGCCGGTGAAGCATTTCCCAAAGGGCAGGAACGCCGACCATGCCGGTGACATGGCCGTTCTCGATGGTGTGTGAAAGCTCCTCGGCCGTGAGTTCGTTGAGATATGTGATCTGCGTACCGTTCGAGAAAGGCGTTAAGAACCCGGCCGAGAATTCGAACGTATGATGCATCGGCAAGACCGACAAAACCCCGTCGGTGATATTCATATCGAGGACCGATGAGAGCATCGAGATCATGTTCACGAAGTTCTTGTGCGACAGCATCACCGCCTTCGGCGTGCCGGTCGTACCCGAGGTAAAGATCAGTGACGCGACAGCTTGC
>JAFAOW010000238.1 GCA_019247455.1 Acidobacteriota bacterium
ATCGATCCAGTTTGTAACCTGGTCGAAGCTCCACCAATCAAGCGTGGCATAGGGAATCCATTGCGGATCGTGAACTATGAGCCGGTGAGTTACTTCGGCCAAAAATACTAGTACATCCAGACCCGAAATTGCCAGCAAGAGACCCGCAACGATCCACCGCAATATCGACCAGTCTCGTTCCTTTCGCACCTGCCGAAGCCAAAGGCTAAGAACTGCCCAGAGCACCAGACCAGTCCAAACCGTCCCCGCCATCATTGCTCCGCGGTCTCCGACCCAGTTGGGGAATTCGCGGCACGGAATACTGCACAAGACATACCAAAAATAGTGGTACGAGAGCGGAATAGCTGTGCCTAGCCGCAAGAAGGGATCCGGCGGGGGTAGGGAACTTGCGCGGGCGATACCTCCAATGAGCCCTATCCTTAGCGCGTGATCGTAAACGATGCTCGACGTGTATATGTGATTTCCAAATTGCCAGTCGATCTGGCTCAACAGAGCGAATACCGCCCAAATCGATATCAGTACTGCTAAAATTCGCAGCCTACGGGCGGAGAGAAGAGCTCTCAATTCGGCGCGCTTCGCCCAGATCAGCGCAAATAAAACGACGACGCAAGCCCAAAAGAATACCCGTGTGGTCGTCATTGTCCATCGGCCTAGCAGATGAATGACGACTGGGAAAACGCTCATCGATAGCGCCAGCGAGGCACCTATCGAATCAATTGGGCTTTCATCTTGCTCGCTAAGGACTCGGGTAATTCGGTTCAGGACGTAACCTGGAACTAGTACCAGAGGGGCCAAAGCTACTACTCCGCATACGCTGTGGAGAGCGTCATTTACCGAGGCGTTAGCAGCGAGGAGGCTCATTCTTCCATCTCATTTTACCGGCCTGACGTTGTTTATCTCTGAACCGGAAGAATCCAAAGAGATTCTGATAATGGGCCAAAATCACACCGCACCTCGAATTTAAGGAATAGGGTACGAAGGCACGTTCGAGCGAGTGTCATTCCGAGCTGACGGCCTTCGATTCATCCCGCATTTGTTTCTCCAAATCGAGAATTTTACGTCGTCTCCAAGCGACCTTGATGGCCGGTGATCCCCTTAACCACGTCGAAATCTGCGACATTCTTGCCGACCACGCTGAGCGCTCTCACCGACGCAGCAACCCCGAGCGTGCAGGACATAACCACAGAGCCGGAACCGACGAGGGCATGTTTATTTAGGACGATATCGCCCCTCGTCACCCTTTTGTACTTCTCAGGGACCGTCGGATTGTCATGTAGCCGAGCAGGTAATCCTCACTCGATGTGAATAGGGAAACGCGTGCGGAAGCCCGGAGAAGTCATCCATTCTTATTCGTCCCCCGGAACCAAACAGGTAGCAACCGGCGGCAATGTGGACGTGATCGCCGATCAGAATACCCTGCTCTCCTGCAATGAGCATGCAGAAGCAGTCGATACGAACACTCGAACCGATATGAATCCTCTTGCCGCCCAAGATTAAGCAGGACTTATCGACATTGACTTTTTGCCGACGGATCCGAATATCTCGTGCAGTTCCGTTTCCGAGTAGTTCATGTCCCATGGCCGGGCGTGTCATTGCCGCAAGCACGGCACGAACAGTCCTTCTTCAAGATCATCGCGAACGACATATTGGGGGAAACCGCGAAGGATCAGAAACGAGCGAATGGTCAGCTCACCCGTGAACGAAAGAACTGCCACGATGATGAGAAGCGAAATAAGGATTGCGTTTAGTAGTAATCCGTTGGAAACGGAAGCCAGAAGCTTGTTCGAGAAGAAGAAGAACCGGTCAACGACAACACGGACGACTACGGCGAGCGAGAGAAGGAAACAGAATAATGCAGTGAATTGAAAGGGCCGCTCCGACATGATAACGACGTTGTCAACGTTGTATTTCATCAGCTTGGCGAAGGTCCACCCGGATTTGCCGTACTTCCGAGGGCGATGCGTTACCGGCACTCGCTTATTCGATCGATTCGGCTGATCAGTTCCACATTGCTGAACAGACGCCGCGGGCCATACTCAAACGCCCGCAAAAAATCGGCATTGTAAATTTTGAAGGTGCAGCCGAATTCGCGAATGCTGCTTCGAGAAGCGCGCCGCATGATCATGTTGGCAAGACGCCACGGGATGATTCGAAACAGTGGGTCTTTTCGGTTGACACGATATCCCGTGACGAGATCGTAACCTTGATCGTATTGCTCGATGAGCAAGGGCAGTTCTTCGGGTAATAGCTGAAGATCGCTGTCCATGAGAACAAACGCACTCCCTCTGGCCTGTACAAGCGCCGCGGTGATCCCTGCGTTTTGGCCAGCGTTTCTGAACATGTCTAAGACGGCATAGACATGAGGATCAGATGCGAAGAACCCTTTCAATTTTTCCCAAGTACGATCTCGGCTGCCATCGTTGACGAAGATGATCTCGTAAGAGCGCCCGGTGCTTTGAAGGGTATTGGTCAGACGGGTGTAGAACTCGTCGATGCTTTTCTCTTCCCAATGGCAAGTAATGAGAACGGAAAATTCCACCTGAGCATCTGAACCATCGCGACGACGTGCACGCAAAGCGGCGT
>JAFAOW010000177.1 GCA_019247455.1 Acidobacteriota bacterium
CCCGCGTGTTGACGCTATCGACGAGGTTACGGTCTCGACCGCTAACCCCGGTGCAGACGCCAGCGGCGACGGCGCGGTACAGATCAAGTTCGTGACCAAGCGCGGAACGAACGACTACCGCGGCGGTGCTTTTTACCAGCATCGTGACGAGAGTCTCAACGCGAACTACTGGTACAACAACCGCGACGGTGCTCTGGACAGCGACGGCAAGGCTTTTCGCCAGAAGATCCGTCTCAACCAGTTCGGCGCTCACATGGGCGGCCCGATCCCGTTCTTTGCCTTCGGCGAGGGTGTAAAGCCTTTCGACAATGGTAAGGACAAGCGGTTCTTCTTCGTGAACTATGAGGAATACCGCATTCCGCAGTCGCAGGCGCGTACGCGCTTCGTCTTAACACCGAATGCCCAGGCCGGTCTCTACACCTATGTCGGATCGAGCAGCAATGGAGCAGCTCCGTCGGTGATCCCGGGTGCGGGTGCCGGAGAAGGCTGTACGAAGGCGGCTCTTACAGACACAAGCCAAACCTGCGTCGTTAACGTTTACCGCATCGCTGGTATCGCCGGCATGATAGGAACGATCGACCCGACGATCTCGGGCATCCTGTCCGCGATCAATAGCGCAACGTCATCGGCCGGGGCATTTACCCCCAATGGTGACGTCAACCTGCGTAACTGGAACTACAACTTCCAGAGCAACGATCTGAGAAAGTTCCTTGCCCTCCGTTTTGATGCCAACATCAACAAGAAGAACAGCATTGAAGCGGTGATCAACCGCCAGCACTTCGTGCCGACGGGCTATGACTTCCTCAACTCGGTCGAGCAGCGATTTCCAAGCGACTTCTTCAAGGGCTATTCACAAGGCTCGACAAGGAACGCTTACTCATGGGCAGTTCGCTCGACCATCACCAACTCGATGGTCAATGAAGCCCGTCTTGCGCAGGGCAGCGGTGTTTCGGCATTCCGTCCGGGCATCAGTGCGGCGGATTTTGCGAACCAGAACGGCTTTACCCTCGGCGGCACCTTCGGCCCGGCGTTCTCGTCCGGCAACACCGCCACGGGTGCGACGGCGAGTGCAACATACTCGTCACGCTCGACCCCCACATGGGACTGGACGGATAACCTGAACTGGATCCATGGCAACCATTCATTTGGTTTCGGCGGCGAGTTCAAGCGTATCAAGAGCACTGCCGGATCCCAGACCGTTGTACCGAGCGTTGGATTTGGTATCGACTCGACCGAGGGGACGGCGTTCACGGTCTTTGGCACGACCAATATGCCGGGATCGACCACGTCCCAGCAGGGTATTGCCCGCGGGCTGTATGCTGCATTGGCTGGCCACGTGCTGAGCTTCAGCAATACGGCGTTGCTCATGGGCGACGGTACCTATCAGACGAACCAGAACCAGGACAAGACGATCCGCCAGGACCTTTTGGGCCTGTATGCGCAGGACAGCTGGAAGATCCGTCCGAATTTCACCATTAACTATGGTGTGAGATGGCAGCCGCAGAAGTCACCCGTGGTCTTGACGGGTAACTACTCGCGGATGGAGAACTACAACGAGATCTTCAGCATTTCGGGCCCGGGCGGCATGTACCAGCCGGGTGCGAGCGGAGGTACTCTCGGAAAGGTGGTCGCTATGGCCATTGGCGAGAAGACGTATGCTGACGACTGGAACAATTTTGCTCCGACCGTCGGTGCGGTGTGGAGCCCGAACTTCAAGGGAGGAGTTGGTAAATTCCTCTTTGGCGGCGAGGGCAAGACGGTATTCCGCGGCGGCTACTCGTGGGCGTTCGTCCGTGAGGGTCTTAACCTCATCGACAGCATCATCGGCTCGAATCCCGGCGGCAGCCTGGTGGCGTCACGAAGCCTTACACTTGGCAACATGACGACGGGAACGCTGTTCCGCACGGCGGGCAACCCGATGCTGACCAATCAATCCGGAATCGTAGGCACTACGCCTGCATACCCGTATACCTTGGTCACGGCTGTCACGGCCCCTGGTCAGGCGACCGGATCGGCCAACGTGTTTGACCCGAACCTGCATACAGGACGTGTCGAGTCGTATTCGGTGGGAATCCAGCGTGAGATCGACAAGAACAGCGTTGTCGAGATCCGATACGTGGGCAACCGCGGTAAGGACCTCACTCGCCAGTACGATATCAACGACTTCAACACGATCGAGAACGGTTTTGCCGCTGAGTACCTGCTTGCGCAGCAGAACCTTTACGCGAACATGGCAGCAGGCCGCTGTATCTCGGGCGTTTTGTCCGCGACGAACCGCTGCGACCAGAACTTCGCGTACTTTGGTCCGGGAACGGGCACGAGCCCGCTTCCGATAATGACGTCGTACTTCGTTAACTCGGGAGGCCTGGCTGCGAATAATGCTGCTGCATTGATCGCTGCTGGCGGCGTCGGAAGCCCGTATACGGCAACCAACTTCGCCAACACGACCCTTGTGGCGTCGCTCAACAATCGCGCACCGAGCCTTTCGACATGGTCCGGATCGAGCTTTGAGAGCAACAATACGAGACGTCTTAACGCTCTGGCGAATGGACGCCCCGACAACTTCTTCTACGTTAACCCGCAGGTGAAGAACAGCGGTGCGTACACGGTCAACAACAGTGCACACAGCTGGTACGATTCGCTTCAGATCGAATTCCGCCGCCGCCTCGCACAGGGCCTCCGCGTCCAGACAAGCTATGTCTGGGGCAAGGCGCTGAGCGATGCCGTCGCATCGAGCTCGGTCGCGTTCTCAAACGTTTCGTCCAGAAGCACTGCAAAGAACCTTGCAAAGAACTACGCGGTGTTTGACATCCGTCACGCCCTGAAGTTCGACGCAACGTATGACCTGCCGTTCGGACGCGGCCGCCAGTTCTTCTCGAACATGAACCGCGTCATGGACAGCATCTTTGGTGGATGGAGCGTCCTTCCTTCATTCCGCCTGCAGAGCGGCTCGCCGATCCAGATCGGCAACGTTCAGCTGGTGGGTATGACGGTCAAGGAGCTTCAGAAAGCTGTCAAACTCGACAAGAACGTGCTTGATAACGGTGCGAAGGGTAATCCTAACGCCGCTCAGGCATCGATCTTCCAGGTCGCATGGCTGCCGATCGACATCATTCAGAACAGCCGTGCCGCCTTTAACCTCGACTTGAACAACTGCCCTGCTTTCGTAAACGGCAACACGGGTAATTGTTACAGCTCGACCTTTGGTGCTCCGACCGGGCGTTACATCGCTCCTGCCGGCACCGGGAACTGCGTGAACCGCTTCGTCAATCCTGACGGCGGCATCAGCGAGTGCGGTTTCAATAACCTGATCATTTACGGACCGAGGTATTTCAAATTCGACGTGACGGTGCTCAAGCGTATCAAGATCACCGAGACGGCGAACATTGAATTGGCTGCTACGGCCCTCGACGCGCTCAACAAGCCGAACTGGCGTGTTGGCGGTTGGGGTGCGGATGCGGTCGGCGGCAGCTGCTGCTCGTCAACCGCGTTCGGTTTCCTCGGCAGCGGTACCGCTTATCAGGACGTATCGACGACCAACGACAACGGCGGACGTCAGATCGACCTGAGGATCCGTATTAACTGGTAATCGATCATTCTTTTGAGTAACGAAGTTTGTTGCTTGAAACTTTACGGTGCTGCTCTTAACGGAGCAGCACCTTTTTTGTCTTAGAGGACGACATCCGTCAGGGGACACGGCTATAATTGACCGATCTAACGAAGAGGATGAGCGCCTCAGAAACCCCGTCAGCACTATCAATAAAACCACTCGGACCCGGCGACCTCGTCGACCGTGCAGTGCGTTTCTATAGAAAGTTCTTCTGGACATTCGTACTGATCGCGTCGCCGCCGGTATTGATCGGCACAACGATCTCGGTGGGATGGTCATTGCTGGGGCGTGAGCTATTCAATGTGGGGGTAGACCGGTACTCGGCTGAATACACGGGATACCTGCTTTTCACGTGGTTCGGCGGCATTATCATCTGGCTTTCCGAGTCCATCGCGACGCTTGTCGTCATGGGCGGCGCCTCGAGAAACTTTGTGCGTCACCTATTGTTCGGCGAGCCGATAACCTTTCGGGAGACCTATAAGAATGTGTGGTCTAGACTTGGCGCTTTGATCGTCGCGGCCACAATGATGACCATCGTGCTGGGCACGCTGGGCTTTATGCTTTTTTATTTTGGTTTCCTGATCACATTTCTGCTGATCATACTCGTCGTATCGCTTCTCACAGCCCTGCCGGCGGTCGCTTTTATCGTCTCGGTGATAATAGGCCTGGCCGGGACCTTTTTCACCGCCTGGTTATTCTTTCTGCTCGCGTCGAGGATCGCGTACGTTCCGCAGGTCATGCTCGTCGAAGGCCAGGGTGTTTTCTCGGCAATTGCCAGAAGCGCGGCGCTTGCGGGCAGGAATGTACGCCGCCTGGCGACCCTTTTCGTGTTTACTACAGTGGCGGCATATTCGGCGCTGGCTCTTTTTTACGTTCCACTTGCCTGGTACGCGTCGGCACATGGCGTGCAGCTGATGACATTTGATCCTGACACTATCCCGGCGTGGTATGAGATCTGTTACAGCGTGATCTGGCAGCTTAGTATCATCCTGTTGTCACCCGTGTGGATGATAGGCCTATGTCTTCTTTACGTAGATGAACGCGTAAGGGGCGAGGCGTACGACATCGAGCTAATGGCGGCGAGGCGCCTGGGTGAAATACCCGCGGTACAAGGTTCATCTTACAATCCGCTGCATCCGGCGCTCGGCCCGACGCGGGCGGAGGCCGATAGTCGTCAGAAAACCAAACTGACGAGTCTCGGCCTTAGTTGATAGTTATGCATTTGCCCCGGCCTGCGAACATATTCGAGATATTTTTGCGGAGTATCGTATCCGGCTGTCTGATCGCCGCGCTGGGGTTTGCGGCGCTAGCGGCCAGCCCGGCGGAATATGCGGCACGGCTCGACAAAGCCAAAACAACGGTTGATACAGCTATCCAGCAGGTGCCGTTCAACAACCGGAGCCGCGAGGACGAGTTTTCTAAAGCCCTCGTAAAGCTGGTGCCGCCTACCGAAAAGATCGAGTGGCGGGGAGGCGAGGTCGAAACGTCGAACGGGTGGCTTACCGAGGCGTTGTCACAATTTCGCTCAACTGATGTCATTAGCGACAAAAGAACTATCCTTCAGGGTATCTCCGAGAGGCTCGAGGGCATCTCTGACGGAGTAAAGGCCTTGAACAGTGCGGCCCCGGCATCAAGCAGCAAGGATCAAGAAAAGCAGAAGTTAGGGGAGATACTTCGCCGGCCGGAGTATCAAAAGGCCGAAGCTGGTGAAGAGAGCCTATTTCACAAATTATGGCGTCAGTTTTGGGAGTGGTTCGATAACGTATTCCCGTCGATGCCGAAAGTGCCGGACGCGCCCGCGGGTATCGGCGGACTGAAGTCCGGCCTGCAAATACTTATTTTCGCTGCGGTCCTAGGTCTCATCGGTTTTCTACTTTACAAATTTGCACCCGGGATCCTCGGCCGGTTCGGCGGGAAGCCGCGCGAAAGCAGAGGCGATCGCGTGATACTCGGCGAGAACGTTCGGGCGGACCAGTCCAGCAGCGATCTATTCTCTGAGGCGGACCGGCTTGCGCGCGCCGGAGACCTGCGCGGAGCGATCCGCAAGGGGTATATCGCTGTGCTGTGCGAACTGGGCGACCGCAATATTCTCCGGCTCGCCAGCTATAAGACGAACCGAGATTATCTTCGAGACGTGCGAAAGAACAACGATCTTTACGGAGATATGGCGGGGCTCACAGGCACTTTCGAGCGAAGCTGGTATGGGCACGCGGTCGCGGGAGAGGAGGACTGGGAGCAGTTCAAGGCCGGATACGGACGCGCGCTCCGAGGCGCGAAGGGGAGAGCGTGAAACAGAGACTGCTCATATTCTTTGGGCTCGGCCTCCTTCTTGCGCTGCTCGCGGGTCTAAACGCCGCGTCGTACGTTCAGAAGGAGAAGACCCCGGACAGGGAGGAGAAACCCAACCGATCGAGTTACAACTCTGGGCCAACCGGCACCCAAGCCTTTTACACTTTGCTTTCCGAGACCGGACGCAAGGTCATTCGCTGGCAGCATGCACCGGCAGACTTGCTGGGGAACGCCGGTGATAGACCATCAGTTTTTGTCGTGATCGGGCAAGTGCGGCGTCAGTTCACGCCGAATGAGTGCACGGACCTCCTTCGGTGGGTGGCAGAAGGCGGCCGACTTGTGCTCATCGACCGGTTTCCGGATGAAGACCTTATTTCGACGACCAGCAGTTGGAAAATAAACGTTCAAGAGGACCCGCTCGCCCTACCTTTTAATACCGATCCTTCAGAGGTGGTGCAAATGGTGGGGAAGACAGGGGCCGCCAAGCCCGTTCAGCCATCCATATTTAGCGTTGGTGTAAATGCGATACAGCCTTCGCAGTTCGCGTCATCGATCACGTTATCGCAGATCTCTGATCCCGATCAAGGAAAGACCATCCCGACGCCGGACCCGCGTCACGCGCGAAGGCTGCCGAACGCCGTAGTTTCGGAACCAAGTACAAAAGCGCCTGCGGTACATTATTCCTCAGGCGGCAAGAACCTTGTTGTAGACGCGCCTTTCGGCAGCGGAACTATCGTTTTCGTCTCGGATCCGTATCTGGTTTCGAATGGAGGCATATCACTTGTGGACAACGCACAGCTCGGTATCAACCTCGTCTCCACAAACGGAACCATTGCATTTGATGAATTTCATCAGGGCTTCGGCGACGGGAATCAATTCGTACAGTTCTTTGCCGGCACCCCGATCATAGCGATATTCTTCCAGGCGGCCGCGCTTATAGCCTTTGTTTTCTATTCGCAGAGCAGACGATTCGCTCGTCCACTTCCTGAGCAGGAGCCTGACCGGCTTTCCAAGCTGGAATATATTTCCGCGATGTCTGAGCTGCAGCAGCGGATGCGGGCCTTTGACCTGGCGATGGAAAACCTCTATCACGACTTTCGTCGTCGAGCTTGTCGACTTCTAGGCCTGGATACGATGACAACAAGGTATGATGAGCTCGCACGGGCCATCAGCGATCGTACGGACCTTGAATTTCAGCCTACCTTCAACACCCTTTTCAAATGCGAAGATATCATCCACGGCGAACCAACCAATAAGGCGGAGATGCTGAGGCTCACGGCAGAACTACGTAAGATCGAAACGAAACTGGGACTTCACCGGGCGGCCAAATGACAATTTCAGCATACGCTCTAGCCGTCCTTATTGTCATTTTTTTCCTGACAAGTGTTGTCGGGGTGGTGACCGGCAGCAATTCTCTGATAGCGGTACCGGCAATGTTCCAGGCAGGGATCGAACCTCGGATCGCTATTGCGACAAATATGTTCGGACTGCTTTTCATGTCCATCGGCGCGACGATCCCTTTTGTTCGCAAGAGAAAGATCGACTACACGAAGATCACGCCTTTCATTGGCCTGACCATTGCAGCGTCCGCGATCGGCGCCTTGTTGGTCGGGATCATTAGTGGTTCGGGTCTAAAGCTCATTGTTTC
The DNA here is from genome assembly GCA_019247455.1 of Acidobacteriota bacterium. Taxonomy (GTDB): domain Bacteria; phylum Acidobacteriota; class Blastocatellia; order Pyrinomonadales; family Pyrinomonadaceae; genus OLB17. The sequence goes on from JAFAOW010000177.1 coordinate 7,548, forward strand.
CACCGCGATGGTCGCCGTCGCCCTTTTCTCTCTTCTTCGCCATAAGACAGGAGTGAATGATGAAACGACGCCAGGAAAATACGCAAAGCCGCTGACGTACTTCTTAACGTTCCTGCTCGGCGTTTATGGCGGCCTCTTCAGCGGCGGTTACGTCACGATGTTGACGGCTGTTTGCGTGGGAATTTACGGTATGAGATATAGCGAAGCAGTGGCTTCCACGAAGCTCATTAACGTGTTCTCATCCGGAATTGCCACCATCGTCTTTATGTGGCAAGGTTTAGTGGATTATAAGCTGGGTTTGATCCTTGGTGTCACGATGTTCGTAGGCGCGTACGCCGGGGCGCATTATGTTACGAAGCTCAACGACCTTTGGCTTCGAAGGATATTCCTGACAACAGTTTTGCTCCTTGCGGCCAAGACAATTTACGATCTCGTCAATACTTGATGCTGATAAATACCCCTCATACCGTAACTCACATCCTGAGAGAACTTCGAAAGACCGTTGTCGGTCAGGACGAGGTCGTCGAGCAGATCCTCGTTGCCGTTCTTGCAGAGGGGCACGCTCTCATTGAGGGTGTGCCGGGCACTGCTAAGACGCTGGCGGTGAAGACCCTGGCACGGATCATCGGTGCGCAATTTTCGCGAATACAATTCACGCCCGATCTAATGCCCTCGGATATCACGGGGACGAATGTCTTCAGCATGCAGACGTCGCAGTTCACTCTCCGTCACGGGCCTATCTTTACCGATATTTTGCTTGCCGACGAGATCAATAGGACGCCGCCGAAGACACAGGCCGCGTTGCTGGAGGCGATGGAGGAACGCCAGGCGACCATCGATGGCGAACGTTATCCGCTTTCGCCGCTTTTTACCGTGCTCGCAACGGAGAATCCCATTGAATATGAGGGGACATATCCGCTGCCTGAGGCCCAGCTTGATCGATTCTTGATGAAGATCCTTATCGATTATCCGGGCCAGGAAGAGGAAAACGAGATCGTCGCCCGGTGGGATGCGGGATTCAATTCGCGTCATCTGGAGACCGTACAGATCGAGCCGCTCGCGGAGCCGGACGCGATCGTAAAGTGCCGCGGAGAGGTTCGGGAGATGCGTATGGAGCCGGGCGTGCAAAAATACATCGTGGAGTTGGTGCGGCGCACACGTACCCATCCGACAATACTTTACGGGGCGAGCCCGCGCGCGTCGGTAGCGTTATTATTGTGCTCAAAGGCTTTAGCAGCGATCCGCGGAAGGGATTTCGCTACCCCGGATGACATACGGGACATCGCGGCCCCTGTACTGCGTCACAGGCTCGCGCTGCGAGCAGAGGCAGAGCTTGATGGAGCTACGGCCGACGCAGTCATCTCCGACATCGTCAAGACGGTGGAAGTTCCAAGATGATCCGTCGTATTTTCCCCTTAACGATCCTCTTATTCCTTTCAATTGTTGCGTCGGCCCAACCTGCAAAAATACCGGACTGGGCCCAGCAGGAGAAGTTTCTTCATGCCTGCCAGGAAGGCGATGTCGACGCCGTCAAAAAGTATCTTGACGCTGGCGGTTCGGTGAATGTGCGGGACCGATTTGGGCTGCCGCCGCTGATACGCGTTGCTCGGGGACGTAGTCGGAATGCGGTCGAGATAGCTGACCTGCTGCTAAAGGCAGGAGCCGATATAAACGCAAAGGATGAATTTGGTACCACCGCGATCTTTTTAACCTATAACACGAGCCGCATCGTTTCTCCCCTTCACAAATTCCTGATGGAGCACGGAGCTGACGCGTCACTGAGGGACAAGTACGGCCTGACCCTCGAGCAAAGGCCAGCCTTTTACGACAAGGTAAAGATCGACCAAAACGACGTTGTATGGCGTCTGCTGCTCGAAGGTGATCTCGCGGAGCCGCCTGATGATATGTCGATCATGAGGCCTTATATGAACGGGGCGACGATTCGGATGGCGGCGGTCTATTACGGCGATTCGTCGAACTTCCCGGCGACGTTTCGATGGACCCCGGAATTTGACAGTAGTGGGGAGTCTTATCTGTTTTATGCGATGGACCGCGAGCATATGTCTGGTTTTGAATTGTTGGATATTCCGCCGCAGATCCTAAATGCTCCGAACAAAATGGGTATTACGCCCCTGATGCGAGCAGCGCAACTCGATAACGGTGAAGTGATCATTAAGCTGTTAGCCGCCGGTGCTGCGCCTGATCTGAAAGACAAGAGAGGCCGTACCGCATTGATGCACGCAGTCGACTATGATCGTTTCTTCGCAGCTGCAAACCTGTTGATCAAGGCTGACCCAAATGTGACAGATGCATCAGGTCGAACGCCACTGATGAATGCCGTATTGCAGCAGCACAAGTCGGCATTGATCGCATTTATCACAGCGAGAGCATCGATCGCGCCCCTCAGAGAGCGTGCAAGACGATTTCCAAAAGAAAGAGATGAGGACCTCGCGAAAGCCGCGAACTTCGGCCGCATCGCTATCAACGCACGCGATCAAAAGGGCAGGACCGCACTTATCCTTGCTGTAATCGACGGAAATGCAGAGATCGTTAGCGGCTTGCTCGATCTTGGCGTCGCAAAAACGATCAAAGACAACGAGGGCCTTACTGCCCTCGATCACGCAACGAGACAGAAGAACGCCGACATCGTCAAGCTTCTTCTGAAGAAGCGCTAATTCAGGTCTTCTGGCGTATTGGCGTTCTTCTTATTAGCCGGCTGCTTTGTCGTGTCAGCCGGTTTTTTGGGAATCGGCGTTGCCATGGGCTTCGACGCGTTAGCGTTGGCGGATGGAACCGCAGCGTTCGCATTCGCTGAAGTTTTCGGCGTCGGCGTGGGTTTCAATGTGCCGTTCGGATTGAGCGGCTGCGGGCAAAGTACTACTCCGCTTGGAAGCATGGAGCATCCCGGCGGTATATCCAAAGAGGGCATGAACGGGCTGGCGCCATTTGGGTCACCGCTGATCGACTGGCCGCCTGGGCCTACGTTTTGAGCCGGGGCGCCGGTTGGCGGCGCGCCGCCATTTCCCCAAGCGTTATAGCCATCGCCGCCCGGCAGAGTGTCCGCAGGGAGGGCCGTATTCGATTGACCGGCGGCAAGCATTTCCGCCTCGGTCATGTCGGGCAATTTGGCGAGTGCCTCTTCCTGAGCACCCGTTGCGGGTCCGATAGGCTGAACGGGAAGGCTCTGCGCATCCGCCTCTGCTACGACTGCGGGTTTTGATCTAGTCTGTGTCGCGTAAATAAGGGCTCCGCCCAGCAGGACTATGCCCGCGAGCACGATGAAAGCCGTTTGCCAAATGTTGTGCTTTCGCTCACCAGCCGCGGCGGCCGCCGCTTTGACCGGGGTGCCCAGGACAAGCTCGAGATCCTCGGCGAACGAGGCCATTGACTGGTAGCGCTTGTCCGGGTCCACCGCGAGGGCGGTGAGAATGATAGGTTCAAGCTCAGGATGGAGGTCGCGCCGAAATGCGGACAGCGGCGGCGGAGGTTCCGCGTTTATCTTTGCCAGGACATCCGCAGACGTCGAGCCATCAAAAGGAACGACACCGCTTAACAGCTCGAATAGGATCACGCCCAGCGAATAGATGTCCGATCGCTCGGTTCCCGCTGGAAACTTCGAAAGCTGTTCCGGTGCTAAATATCGCGGATCCGCGTCTCTAGGAACGGTCAGCGGGTCGGCGCCGAAACCGAAAACCTTTACCGCATCGTTCTCCTCCAGAAAGACGTTTTCGGGAGCGAGGTTTCCGTGAATGACTCCTTTTTCGTGGGCCGCGGCACAGGCCCGCCCGATCTGAACTGCAAGAGCGACCGCCTTTTCCTGGTCTATCGAGCCTTCGCCGGACTCAAGATCGATAAGAGTGCGTCCATCGGTGGGTTCATAGACCGCGTATGCAAGACCTTTCGCACCCGAACCGAAGTCGTTGATATTAAGGATGTTATCGTCACGGACCGCGGACGCGGCCTTCGCCCCGTCCAGAAAACTCTTTGACCAGCGGGCGTCGATCGCCACCGCCGGCGGCAGGACACGGATAGTGACGGGCTTGTCCATTACCTCATGATGACCTTTATACAGGTCGCCCGATTCACTCTCCCTGAGCAGACTCTCCACGCGGTATTTGTCTGCGATAACTTTTCCCAGCATCTGGTTGGCCATCTTGTAATTAGAACGCCTGAAAATCGCTCAGGTTGCAACTAAAGGATAAGGCGTGAGATCGGGAAACGCCACTCAAAACGTAAAACCTAAAACGAAAAAAGGATGAGGCGGTATGCGCCTCATCCGAATCCTTTTCGATATAACTAATTAAAGCTTTACGAAGACGATGAGCAGTGCGAACAGCACGAGTGATTCGATCAGCGCGAGCGCGATGATCATCATCGTCTGGACCTGACCGGCAGCACCCGGGTTGCGGGCGGCACCCTCAGCAGCACGAGAGCCAACGAGGCCCTGGCCGATACCGGCAAGACCGGCCGCCAGTCCGAAACCGATACCGGCGCCAAGCGCCTTGTTACCACCGACATACTGTTCGTTGTACTGAGCACCCTGCGCCATGGCCGCGATGGCCGTCAAAGCGATCGCAAGCGTCGCAAAAGCAATGTGTTTGATCTTCATAATGTTTCTCCTTCTAAAGGTAAATTTTAGAAGACGCGTGCTCAATCCTGACGCGGGCTGTATTATTTCGCCTCACTTCCGGGATGCCGTGAATTTATACTCCCCAAGAGTCCACGGAGCCTGTAGCGTGCGGGCATATCTGCTATAAAGGCGACAGTACTGACGCGCGGGTCTTCTCGTTTTCAAATGCACGCGAAAAGAGCGCGTACTCTCTGAACCTAAGCGTGAGCGGCGGCCGGTTCGCCGGCGTGCTCATGGCCGTGCTCCTCGTCGTGATCGTGCGGCGCGTGTGTGACCTCGCCAAGATAGATCATAGAGAGAAGCGTAAATACAAACGCCTGCACGAACGCCACGAATACTCCTAAGAGCGTGAGGACAAGCGGCACGGCGTAATGGGTGAATGGCGGTGCAAGATTCGTGATCTGCTCGAATACCTTTTCGTCCGAGAACATATTCGCGAAGAGCCGCACGCCGAGGGTAAACGGACGGATCGAATTACTGATGAGCTCGATAACAAATATCAGCGGCGTAACCACGATCGCGATGAAAAACGGCAGCTTCGGCCCTGCGAAGTGCTTGAGATGACCCAAAAGCCCGTTCTCGCTAATACCGACAGCGTTGTAATAAACGAAAGACGAGATGCCGAGCGCATAGGTCACATTTACCGAGGCCGTCGGCGACATGAAGAGCGGAAACTGGCCCATCAAATTGGAGACAAGAATGAGCACCGCAAACGTCGCGACTACCGGGAAATGCCTTGCCCCATGGTCCCCGATAATGTTTGCTACCATGTCGCGGATCGCGAGATAACCCGCCTCCAGGGTTAACTGCCCGGGATGCGGATCGTCCTCAGACATCGTGCCTTTCAGCAAATAAACGATGAAAACGGTAAGCAGGCACGCGATTATGAACATTATCGTGTACCAGGGGATCGCCGTCTCGGGGCTGTATTCGGACGCAAACACCTTTTCAGGCGTTGTGCCGAATTTGGCGAACAGTGACTCCCAAATGGGGCGCGTATATGCCATCTCAAAACGGTACACGGGCTCGCCAAGGTAATGATTGACGAACTGGACTATGAGTGGCGCTTCGTGAGCTTCTTCCGCAAACAGGAACATCTGGCTATCTCTAAATAGAACTCGTAAAAATACTTCGCACGCCGTAGATCGCGACCGCCAGGGCAAACGCTCCAAGGCCGGCAATAACCGCGGCTATTGGCAGAATGCCGGTCTCGTAAATTCCAAACAGCACCAGGCCGATCACGATGTAGCGAAGAATGTACCTCATCGCCATCATGCCGGTCGACGTGACCGCGTCCGGCTGAAAGATCGCTTTCGTCGACCTGTCGAGCCAGAAGTAGTTGGCAAACGCCAGGACTCCTCCGAAAAAAATGCCTGTGCCAAACTTCGCGCTGCCGAAAACGGTCCCGGCGATCGTGCCGGCAGCAACGAGCACTGCCATCACGATCAGAATGCCGCGATGAGACATCGACGCGGCCCCGGTTGTCAAAGGATCAACATCCTCGCCCATGCGAATCTTACATTTTACAAGGGATCGTGCTTGATTTCAAAGCGGAGGAAAGCGGTCGTCGGGCGGTGTTTCGGACATTAGCGATCTTATATCGGCATCCGGCGTTTTCACGTTGTAGATCTGTGATGTGAGGCGAAAGAATTGAATGAAACCAATGATCGAGCCGATCACAATTCCGCCAACGAGCCCCCACGGTGAGCTGCCCAAAACGAGGTCAGCCAGCCAGCCGATAAACAGCATAAACGCAACGGAACCAACAAATACAATGCCAGCGGACCATGCAAGCCCGCTTCGGCGAACGGTCTCTGCCGGTTCTTCAGCCGAATAGGCAACTGGTGTGAATTCCGGTTTTGAGGCGTCGGGCGGCGCCGACTGATCGGAATTCGATAGCCCATCGCGTGGGTTTTCGTCTTCATTAAGGTCGAGCGGCGTCATGGTAGCTTAGGGGCGGAGAGTGCTAACGGCCAATGATGACAGTTTCAGTGGGTGATTTCAATTCATACGTGATCCCGCGCCATGTCAGGCGTCGGGATGTCAGGGCCGCGGCACAATTATAGAAATAAATAAGGGGAGCGACGAGCCATAGGGTGTTTTGAGTGAAGAATTGTCTTCTTAATTCTTCTTCGTATTCGGTCAAAACCAGCCTTACCGCCATCAGTCTCAGCCACGCTTTGCCTATGCTCAAGGCGGAAACTGATAGAAGGGTGACGATGGCGGAAAGGACCAAAAACGTGTTCTGCCGGCTCAACAACAGGATCAAAAATGCCCAGATCATCGTGATGCAAAAGAGTCCCGATCCGATAAAGGTCAACGCCCAAAGCTTTGTCGCGTAAACCCGCACGATCTTTATCTGCCGAGTCGTAAATTCTAACAGCTCCCGGAAGGTTCCGTTCTCGACAGAGGCCGCTAGGGCCTGCGGGACAAAGATCACCGGCAGCTTGTTTTCGTTTAAGACACGGGTCATCGCGAGATCATCCGAGAGGGTACCTAGCCATTTGTCACGCATCTCTATCGAAGCGAAAGTGCCGCGGCGTATAGCCATCGAGCCGCCCCAACAAAAGTTACCGGAGGGTTCAGGCCCGAGCTGCGAGGCGACGGACGCGTTCCAAACCGAACGCAGCTCGGAGGCGAGGGCGGATCTTTTTGAAATGAACCAACGGTAGCCGGTGGCTGCTCCCACACCTGGGTCCTCAAGCGGAGCGACAAGCGCGCGAAGCCACCCTGCAGCCGGCCGGACGTCAGAGTCGACAAAAACAAACGCCTCCGACCTTTCGGAGACATGCAGAACGGCTTCTCTTAGATTCTCGACCTTTTGGCTGGACACGGTCGCAGTGGGCGCGACAATTAGCTTGGAATGACGGTTCTCTTCGAGTTTCTCGCGGATCATCGCCGCCGCCGCATCGTTATCGTCATCGACGACAAATACAACCTCGTATTCCGGATAGTCCTGCTCGACCAATGCTCTTAAGTTTTGTTCAAGTCCCTCTTCCGGACCCTTGCAGGGGGCGATGATCGAGAGGAAGGGCGTGAATCCCGAAGCTGGTTTTCCAAGGCACTTCCTGAAGTAGCGCAGGTACCGCACGCCGCCCATTAGTGAAACGCAGCTCATCCAGATAAGCAATGCGGCAAGAAAATAAAAGAAGTAGTCCATCGGCAGACGAACTAGTATTTTTGCCGTCTTCGCTCGGGATGCTCAAGGAGGGGGGCGAGGTATTCCATCGTTCGGTCGACGGCGCCGCGGTTAGCCTCCATTGCGGCAAGGGCATTATCGCCGATCCGCTCGCGCCGAATATTATCGGTCAACAGGTCGGTGAACGCAGTGCTTATCTGATGCGGAATGTCTTTTTCGCTCACTATCGGGATTTGGATGAGTGCATTCTTCTCAACAAATTCCGTAACCGCGGCCTTGAAATTCTCAGTATGCGGGCCGGTAATCATGGCCCTGCCGGCCGCCGCCGGTTCATAGATGCTCTGACCGCCGTGCGGAATCAGACTGCCGCCGACAAAGACGATGTCGGCGAGCGGATATGCGGACCGAAGCTCGCCTATGGAATCCAGCAGTATGACCTCTGCCGCTTTGTCACGAGGAGAAGGGGTTTCAGACCTTCGCGCCCATTGAAACCCCGTGGCCTTGATCAATTGGGCAACTTCCGCAAAGCGTTCCGGATGGCGCGGTGCGATCATCAGCCGCGGCAATTTTCCGTCTAGCGACTTCCATGACTCTTTGAATGCGTCGAGCAGCCATTTTTCCTCGGGCGAGTGAGTACTTGAGGCGATGATCAAAGGGGCTTCGCGCGAGATCCCAAAACGGTCTCGCAGCTCACCGGTTAGCGTGGTCTCGGCGTCATTGAGGTCATGGTCGAATTTTAGGTTCCCCGTAACCCGAACTTTTGATGCTCGCGCCCCGAGAGCCATTATCCGAGTGGCATCGGCTTTGTCCTGCATCATCGCCAGATCCATGTAACCGAACACGCGTTTCATAAACCGCTTAAATTTCGTATACCGGTTCAGCGAACGTTCGGACAGCCGGCCATTCACGATCACAACGCGTGAGTGTGCTTTGAAGGACTCGCGGATGAAGTTAAACCATATCTCCGTCTCCATCAGCAAGACGATCGACGGCTTGACGTGCCGGAGTGAACGTCTTACCGTCCAACGCCAATCGAATGGGAAATAAAAGATCAGCTCAGCAATGTCCTTGAACGCTTCCCGGGCGACTTTTTGTCCTGTTTTGGTCGTCGTCGAAACTACGAGGGAGAGATCCGGATAATCCTGCTTGATGCGATACAGCAGCGGACGGGCGGCATTCGTTTCGCCTACCGAAACGCAATGCAGCCACACCACCTTTCGGCCGCCAGGATCAAAGCTTGGCAGTGAACCGAGACGCTGCTTCAGGCTTCCTGAGTACTTGCCGCCCACCAGCGCGCTGAAAATGAATCGCGGAGCGAGCGCCAGCAACCCGAGAGTGAGAACGATCCCGTACAGGAAAAACATAAATTACTGCAATAGATAAAGTTACAGAGCCCGAGAGTTTCCAATGTTAACTCTCGGGCCCATTGTTTATCAATCTTTACCGCGCGTCTACTTCACGCGCTCCATATACCGCTCTTCGGTCGGGTTGACACGGATCTTTTCCCCCTCAACGATGAAGGGTGGAACCGAGATCGTCACTCCGTTCTCAAGCGTAGCCGGCTTGTTTGAGTTAGATGCCGTCGCGCCTTTTAAGGGCGGATCCGTGCGGCTCACCGTCAGGTCCATCGCAGCGGGGAGCGCGACACCGATCGGGGTCCCGTTGTAAAACTCGACTTCGATGGTCAGATTCGGCATAAGCCACTGAACGGCGTCGCCGAGCTCATCCTCCGTAAGGGCCACCTGCTCATAATTCTCATTGTTCATAAAATGATGATGAGACCCGTCCGAGTACAGGTAATCCATTTTGTGCTGCTCAAGCGTGACCTTTTCGAGCGTGTCGTTCGAGCGGAAGCGGTATTCGAATGAATTCCCGGTGAGCAGATTCCGAAGCCGTGCCTGCACCATCGCACGCAGGTTGCCCGGAGTATGATGATGAAACTCCATCACCTTTACCGGCGCGCCCTCGTGGAGGATGACCATTCCTTTCCTGATATCGTTTGCTGAAATTGCCATAAGACTCGTCTCTTCAAAAGCGGGGGCATAAGCCCCCGAGAAAAAGAGATAGTTTAGATTTCGCCGGCTTTGATGTCTAGCGGACCCGAACGCGGAAAGAAAAACGTCCGCGGTAGGCATCGGCTTTCAGACACTCGGTCACGGTGACCCGGTATTCGCCGCTTACCGTAGGGCTGACGTCATTCTGATCGTGGCAATCGGCAGCCATGTCCTGCTCATAATGCGAGCCCGGAGGAGCCTTGACGATGATCGTTATGTGGTTCTTGCCGATCGATTCCGTGGACAGTGACTGCCCCTTACGAACGCGGATCACATAGGTCTTATGATCCTTATAGCCCTTGAGAGTGCCTGATACGACGGCGCTTGTCGCTCCCCGCGCAAAGTTTATGCGGGTCTGGGCTGAGCTCGAACCAGCAAAGATACCGATGGCGAATGCGATCAACGAGATCAGAAATACGGTCTTCATATTTTCCTAGTTTCCTTTTTTGAACGGGAGAGGCTGCGGTTCCTGGCCCTCGGGCGGCGCTTCCTTGTTCATGCTGTCATAGATAGAGGTGATCTGCTCGATCCACTGCTTTGCTTCGGCATTGGAAGGGTCGGCCTTGAGAGCCCTACGATAATCCCCTAGGGCCGAGGCATACTGCCGAGCCTGCGTGAGAGCATCTGCTCTTTTAAGGTAGGCATCGCTAACAGACTTTTTCGACGCGGCGTCCGTTTTTCCGGCAGACGCCTTTTCTGCCTTAGCGATCTCGGCGTCAAATGCCGCCGTATCTATCGGTTCACCGCCCTGCGACCATTTGCTTTTCGCTCCTGAATTATCGCCGCCCGGGACCTGTTCCTTCGGGCCGTGGGCGATCGCGGTCTCGGAGCGTTCCGGGGTCCCGTTTCCGGCTGCGGGAGCGTTGCTTGCGACCGGCCGGGCAGCGTTACCGCACGCATTGGCGATCAATGCGATCGCAAGAAGAAATATGAATTTGCTCATGGTTCTTTCTTATCAATATAGGGCCGAGCCTGCACGACATACAACTTGTTTCCAATGATACCCCACTCGATGTCCTGCTCCTTTTTGCCACCGAAAGCCGTGCGGATGCCGATCGCCGCCCTCGCGAGGGAGCGGGCCTGGGCGTCGGTGAGCACGCGCTTTTTCGCCCCCGCGCACTTGTCGGCCGTCTCTTTAAGATCGCCTTTGGGATCAAAGGCAAGGGCATTCTCCTGCTGCGAAAGGGTCATCACGATCACCGAATTCGATTTTGGGTTGAAAAGTATCTGTTCCGGGATACCGACATTATCGACCACCTTCGAGTTATGTCCGCAAACGGCGCTGATGTAGACGGCATTCTTGTTGCGGTCGTCGAAAGGATCTTTCGTTATCATCACGCCGCCCTTCTCCATATCGACCCCGACCTGTACGAGCGCCGACATGTAGACATCGTTCTGGCTGACGTAATTCCGCACACGGGCCTCGTATCCGTTGAAATTCCACAGTGACGCCCAGACATACTTGACCGCGTCGATGAGCTTGTCCGCGTCGATGACATTTGCCTTGCTCGAATAGAGCCCCGCGCCGCTGAAGTTGGGCAGGTCCTCGCTGTTTGATGAACTGCGAACAAAGACCGGCTTGCCTCCGAGCTGAGATTTCCACCGCTGGATGATCTCCTCGCGAAGCGATTCGTCAAACTTGCCGCCCTGGATCTGTTTACGAAAATCGTCAAGCTTCTGCCTGCGCACCCTCGGGTTATGGACAAATGCATTGTCGTCCATCAGGTCATTGATCACCTTGTCGAAGCCATTGTCCTTCATGAACTTCGCGTACCAAGCATAAGGTACCGAGAATCCATCCGGGATGGTGATACCGGGAACCCTCTTGTTAAGCATCTCGCCGAGATTCGCGGATTTCGATCCGTAAGCGATGCTGTCTTTGGCACGCATCTCCCGAAGGCCGGCCAGCCTCGTTACCTTGAGATCGGCGGGAGGAACACGCTCGTCCACCGGCGGCGGGATCTCGTCGCCGCGGGTGACAAGCTCGAGCTTGTAATCATCCATTTCGGCATTGAGCTTGAACCAATGCGTGTCGAGATCCTTAAATAACCGGTCCGCATCCTTGACGAATATATTTGGAATGTTCCATCCCTTCGCAAGGATGTTTATATGCGATAAAGGCGAAGATGGCGCGGCAACGATGATGCCCCTGACCGGCGGCAAGCTCAGCGGAAGGCTTTTGAGCACGAGGATCTCGTTGTCACCGATCTCTACCGTATCGGGGACGGTACCATCCGGGTTAAGCGTATCGATCACGTGAATACGCCCGGTCGCAGAACCTGTGTTCAATGGGAGATAGGCCTGATTGCGATTCAGCTCGTCCTGCAGTATGCGAGGAATGCCGATATTCGAGCTGACATCCTCCTGGCGGATCGAATTCGGCTTGTACAGCACCTTAGTAAAGAAGGCGTCGTTAATGACCTTATCCGCCGATTTGATCATGTCGCCCGTGGCGAGGTCGCCCTCCCATAGTTCCCAGGTGAATTTTTCTATCGTAGGCTGCCAAGCGATCGTTCCTACGATGAACCGTCGGTCGAGATCGACATACACAGGCTTGAAGATATCGCTGCCGCGCGGGATCAGGTATGTTGCCAGCATGAAGTCCTTGTGGAATCGAAACTTCTGCGAGTTGATGAAGTAGATCTTGTTATTCGACCGGCGGTCGATCACGAACATCGCGTGCGGAAGTGCGTACGGCGTACCCTGGTGGTAAACGCGGGCGATCGAGTTGAAGGCGTTTCGTGACTCGACTTTCGGCAGGGAATTCTTGTTCGTATCAGGGGTCTTGCTCATCGCGCCCGCCGGCTCGCGAGTGGGGGAGGGCTTTCGCGAAAGCTGCGCCGCTGCGCTAAGCGCGGTGATCACTATCAGCAGAGTGCCGAGAAAGAGCCTAAAAATGGTTCGAGACATATTTTGCGCTACTTTGATGCGGTGGTCGCGTCGTGACGTTCGTCAGTCAGAAGGAACCTTTTTCTTGAACGCTCAAGATCGTTTTCGTTGCATATCGAGATGCCGAGCTCCCGGATCAGGCCGTCTTTAAGGCCGTAGATCCAGCCGTGGATCTTTACGTCCTGGCCGCGCTTCCATGCATCGCCGATGATCGTCGTCTCGGCAACGCTTATGACCTGCTCGACAACGTTGAGCTCGCAAAGGCGGTCGATCTTTGCTTCGTTAGAAGTGATCGCCGCTAACTCATCCGCGTACAGGTGCGCGGTGTCCTGAATATGCCTGAGCCAGTTATCGATCAGCCCGTGCCGCTTGCCATCAAGGGCCGCCGCCACTCCGCCGCATCCGTAATGGCCGCAGACGATAATGTGTTCGACCTGCAATACCTCGACGGCGAACTGGATGACCGACAGGCAGTTCATGTCGGTGTGATTTACGAGATTGGCGACATTACGATGTACGAAGATCTCGCCCGGGGCAAGGTCAACTATCACGTTCGCGGAAACACGGCTGTCCGAGCAGCCTATCCATAGGTAATCAGGATTCTGCTGCTGGGCCAGGCCGCGAAAGAAGTCGGCATCGTCGGCGACTACCCGATCAGACCAGGAGCGGTTGTTCTCGAGCAGTTTACGGATCTTTTCCATGCAGAAAATATCTTATCGACAATGGTCACTCGTTCAAAGTAGATTTTCGAGCGCGGGCGGCAATGCGCTTTTTGAGCCGGAATCTGTAACCGAGAAAGAAGGCCGCCGAAGCCAGGACGAAAGCGGCAAAAGCCTTGTCAGACTCGCCGGTCCACCAGAAGAAGGCGGTGGTTGCGGCGAGAATCGCAGCGACGACCTGAAAGAAGATCTCCATCTAGCCTGCCCGCTTTGCAACCTCGGCGAAGCTCTCGCCTCGGAAAAACGCGGCGACGGCCCGGAACAGATTCCTTATCGCTCGCAAGACTTTGGGCATGAACCAGATAAAGAAGAGTACGAAAACGACGAGGACGCCGGCGATAACCATTGGAGCAAAGACCGCTAGGACCACGCCGATGATCGCGATACCGTCCTCCGCAAATGACAGGGCCCAGTTTGAGACGGGCTCTGGTGAGAAGTTCGCCGCCACGCGTGCCGCCGCCTTCGTACCGTGCGAAGCGAAGGCCAATCCGCCGCCTAAAAGCGTCGCGATCACATAGACGCTCGGATCGAGGTGATTCGTCGCTGCGTAAGCAACGACCGCCCCGGCGGGGATGCGAATAAAGGTGTGCACGACGTCCCATACACTGTCTACGTATGGGATCTTGTCGGCAAAGAATTCAACCAAAAATAATCCGCCGGCAACGCCGATGATCCACCAGTTATCGAGTGCGTCGAGACCGCCCGGCAGTTTCGTCGCTCCAAACTTTTGCAGCAGCCCGAGAACGGTGACCGTCGCGTAGAGGTTTATTCCGCTCGTCCAGGCCGAACCCAATGCAAGTGACAGTGTGCTAAACCACTCCATAAATGTCAGGGACGAGGGACGAGTGACGAGGGCTCACTTTCCCACAGCGGCTGATTTCGCCAATAGGGAACGCCGAAGCGCATTGAGCATTTTTCGAATCTCACCCATGAGGTCAAAACGATCAGCGATTTGTAATCACCACCTTCGTTCATGTTTCCGAACCCTCGTCACTCGTCCCTGACCCCTCTCCCTCGTCTTTCTTGAATCCGAATTTCTCAAGACGATATTGCAAGGTGCGAAAGGTCAATCCAAGCAGCTTCGCCGACTTTGTGATGTTGTTGTCGGTTCGGTCCATTGCCTGCATGATGAGGCTGCGCTCGACGTCCTCGAAATTCACACCCTCGGCCGGAAGTTTGACGATATCGCTACCCGCGGCGGTTGACGGGCCGCTTCCTTGTGTCATTTCAGGCGGCAGGTCGTCGAGACGAACGGTATCGTCCTCGCAAAGAAGGATGGCCCTCTCGATCGCCGATTCGAGCTGGCGAATATTGCCCGGATAACCATAATCTTCAAGCAGCCGCCGGGCATCGGGCGCGATCGCGATCTTTCGTCCTGACGAGCGTGTGTGCTTCTTGATGAAGTAATCGATGAGAACCGGTATATCGCTTCTACGATCACGCAGCGGCGGAATGTCGATCGACAATACATTCAACCGGTAATAGAGGTCCTCACGAAAGCTCTTTTCCCCGACCATGGCAAGCAGATCGCGATTTGTCGCCGCGACGACGCGGACGTCCACGTTTATCTCACGCGTGCCGCCGACGCGGCGGATCTGTTTCTCCTGCAGTGCACGCAGAAGTTTTGCCTGCAGCGAGATATCCAATTCACCGATCTCGTCGAGAAACAAGGTTCCGTTGTCCGCGATCTCAAAGAGGCCCTTTTTATCCGAAACGGCTCCGGTGAATGAACCCTTTTCGTGGCCGAAGAGCTCTGATTCCAAAAGGTTCTCGTTGATCGCGGCGCAGTTGACCGCTTGGAAGACTTCATTGGACCGCTCGCTGTTCTTGTGCAAGCTGCGTGCGATCAGTTCCTTTCCGGTGCCCGATTCACCGCGTATGAGAACCGTCGAGTTGGATTTCGCGATCTTGAGGATGAGCTTCTTGACCTTATCCATCTCTGGCGAGACGGACACGATCTCTGCATCGAGAGTTGTGAGTTTTTTGAGAGCCCGCGAAACGGTCTCAAGCAGTTTTTCGCTGTCATACGGCTTCTGAAGATATTCGAAGGCTCCTAACCTCAGGGCGTCTACAGCCGAGTCGATCGTTCCATGGGCGGTTAACAGAATTACGATGATCGATTTGTCGAAATCGGTAAGCTGCTTGAGCAGCTCAAGGCCGCTCATTCCCGTCATCTTCAGATCCGTGAGGACCAGGTCAAAATGCCTATCCGCGACGAACTTCATCGCAGCCTCGCCGCTCGATGCGGTCGTCACGTCATAACCCTCACCCGAAAGGATGGTCTCTAAAATTTCCCGCTGGTTTTTCTCGTCATCGACGACGAGGATGGATTTACGTGCCATAGAAATTGGCCACAGAGATCACAGAGGACACTGAGGTAAAACTAGAATGATACGGCAAATTATGCCGATAAACAATTTGCGTTTATTTTTGGCGGGAATTATTGTTTAATTACCCTATGACACCCCATTCCAGGATAAAGGAATCTCTTTATTCAGTAGAGGAATATCTCAAAA
>JAFAOW010000194.1 GCA_019247455.1 Acidobacteriota bacterium
TTTGGCGACCTGCTCGAGGAGGTGGCTCTCAAGCTCACCAAAGATGCGAACAGTAAGCTGACGCGAGCAGAGATGGCTGCGACCGGTGCTCCGCTTCACAGTTACTTTTTGAATTACGTCAGCCTCGACCGTTACCGAAGGCTTGGCATCACTTTCGTATTTAATTCGTCGTCGAAACAATTCCACTACAATGGAGCGAGCTGGAAGGAACTGACCACCAAATACGCAGATTCCGCTGAGGCCGCTGAAGCGAAGAACCGTCTCGATACCCTGAAAACAAAAATGTCGACGACTTTAGCGAACTAGTTCCTTTGTCATAAAGACGCTGAAAGAATCGAGAACATAGTCGCCAAACGGGCCGCAATACTCGAAGCCGAATTTCTCGTACAACTTTTGAGCGGGTTTGAAGACCTCCGTCGAGCCTGTCTCAAGACTCACCCGCTCGTAACCGCGTCCCTTGGCCTCGTTGAGAATGCGAGTAAGGATCGCTGCCGCAACTCCTTTCCGTAGATGCTCTGCCGCGGTGCGCATCGACTTGATCTCGCCATGTAGGGGATCCAGTTCCTTTATCGCCCCACAGCCCAGCAGTTCGTCACCGTCCCAAGCAGACCAAAAAGTGATCTCAGGCGCCCGCAGTTTTTCGAGATCGAGTACGTGAACGCTCTCAGCCGGCGAATGCTCGAACATGCTCTCGACGTGCTCAGCCAGGAGCTTATGAACTTTTGGCGATGTCAGGTCGTCGAGGCGGATCTCCATTTCAGGCAAGGGCGATGGCTATATCGGCGGCGACGCGGGCGTTGTTCTCAAGTAACGCAATGTTGGCGGCCCGTGTGCGGCCCTGACTTTGAGCTGACATCTCGGCGAGAAGGAAGGGTGTGAGATTCTTACCCTTCACGCCCGCGCGCGCCGCTTTATCGAGGGCAATGTCAAGAATTTCTTCAAGCTCATCGCGAGGTATCTCAACTTCATCGGGAACCGGCACGCTGACAAGAATCGCATTCTGTAGACGCAGATCATCGCGGGCCCGGATGATCGCGGCTGCCTCGACCGCGGAATCAACACGTTGATCGATCTCAAGACCGCTCGAGCGGCTGTAAAACGCAGGCATTTCGTCGCATTGCCACCCGAGCACCGTGACCCCGTGTGTTTCGAGCCACTCGCGTGTTGCGGGGAGGTCAAGGACGATCTTCGCGCCAGAAGAAACGATCGTGATCGGCGTCTGCGCCAATTCGGGTAGATCCGCCGAAATGTCCGGAGCATCGCCTCGATGGACGCCCCCGATCCCGCCCGTGGAGAAGACCTTGATACCCGCCCGGTGAGCAATATATGCAGTGGTCGCAACTGTCGTTGCGCAAGTAAGTTTTTGGCCAACCGCAATGGGCAGGTCCCTGCGCGAGATCTTTCTGATGTCCTTTGCCGTTGCCAAGTGTTCGATCTGTTCGCGCAATGATCCGACACAAAATTCCCCGTCAAAAACAGCAATAGTGGCGGGGATCGCTCCTGCGTCCCGGACAGCATCTTCGCATCGGACAGCCGTTTCAAGATTTTGCGGGTACGGCAGTCCATGAGCGATGACGGTCGACTCAAGCGCGACGATCGGTCGGCTGGACGCCATCGCATCCGACACCTCATCTGAAAACCTGATGCTCATATAATTGCCCTTCTGTTAGCGAACGGATAGACCGCAAAAATGAATTTGGGCTTCAGCCCAGTAAATGAGGCTAAAGCCCAGGAACGAACCTGCTATGGGCCCGATCGCCTAAAGGCAACGGCTTTGCGTCTACTTTACAAAGTGTCCGATCCGGCTCAGGCGCGGATGCGTTATGCAGCCGAAAAGATCACCATTCGAGGCGCCGCGGTCACATGACCAGTACACGAACATCGCGCGGCCTATGATCACCTCCCGCGGAACAAAGCCCCAATAGCGGCTGTCCTCGCTATTATCGCGGCTGTCGCCCATTACAAAAAAGCTGTTCTCGGGTACGACCATGGGTTTTCCGGCAACGCCGAATTCGTAGCCTCGACGAACAAGGTGCTGCCCCGCCTTGACCGCGTCCATCGTGGTTTTCGAATAGTAAACGTCCCACTTTTGTTCCGGCTGTCGCGGCTCGATCTCGGAAGTGGTCAGCGCAGACTGATTGTCATCAGCATCTCCAAGCATCCGGTGCTCAGGCAAAAGTTGGCCGTTGATATAAACGTTATTATCGCGAAACTCCACCGTTTCGCCAGGCAGGCCGATCACGCGCTTTACGTAATTTATCTGATAAGGGATCAAGTGACGAGAACTGTCATTCTCCGGATGGACCTTATTACCCGGATATTTGAAAACAATGATGTCGCCGCGCTGGATCTCACGCTGCGGCAGAAATGGCAGGTCATGTCCGCCGGGGGTAAAAATGAACTTATTGACGAGCAAATAATCGCCGACGAGGATCGTATTTTGCATCGAGCCCGTCGGAACGGTCACCGCCTGCAGGATAAAGGTCATTCCAAAGATCGCCATCACCAGGGTCACTAGGAATGATTCGAAATATTCCCTGATCGCGGATTTCGGCGGTCCCTTTGGTGCCGCCTTGCCAGCGTCTTTTACTTCTTCTGTTTCATCACCCATAAAGAAACTGTTTACGTTGATTCTACTGCGTACGTTTCGCGCTTTCCACGCTGCTTTTTAAGATCTCGAGCGCCTTTGCCGCCGCCTGCATCTCAGCCTCTTTGATGGAATCGCCGCTCCCGTGTGACTTGCCTGTTTCCCAGAGGGCCTCGACGGAGAATTTGCGCGCGTGCGGCGGCCCCTCCGTATCGACGATGTGGTAAGTGGGAGCGTGCATTTTGCGGGATTGCAGCAGCTCCTGCAGAGTCGTCTTATGATCGATCGAATTGTCCGGCGTTACCTTTTTCAGCTGCTCAGCGAAAAGCCGCGCCACCAAGGCGCGGGCCTTAACATACCCGCCGTCAAGGAAGACCGCCCCGATCACGGCCTCTACGGAGTTCGCAAGAAAAGCTCGTTTCTTTCGCCCGCCAGTCTTTTCCTCGCCTCGGCCAACGCGAACGTACTCGCCAAGGCCAAGAGATTCACCTATGTCCGCCAGTGTCGCGGTGCTTACCAAGCGGTGCTTCATTAGCGTGAGATCGCCCTCACTCACGCCCGGATTGTTTTTGAAAAGGGTTTCAGCGATGGCCAACCCGAGTACGGAATCGCCGAGGAACTCGACTGACTCATTTTCTGTCGAATGGACGCGGGATTCGTCGCCGTCAGCGATGTTTTCGTAAGCCCAGGACCGGTGGGTCAGCGCGCGGACGAGCAGCGACGCGTCTTTGAAAGTATGCCCTATCTTCTGCTCAAGCCTGGCCGTCTGCATCGCAGGCTAAATTCTAGCAAAATAAAACCGGGCGTCCATTTTGAGGACGCCCGGCACGATTGTTTAGATCAAGTTATGTGGATCAACCGTTTTTCTTCTTCTTAACAGCAACGGTCGTTTTTGAAGTACCCGGTTTCTTCGCGGCGGTCGGCTTCGCTGCCGGAGTCGTCGCAGGCTTAGTAGTGGTCGTTGTCGACGTGCCTTTAGCGGCCCCAACGCCGGTTCCAGTCGCCGCGCCAATACCAGTTCCGTTGGCAGCACCGATCCCTGTTCCGTTAGCCGCACCAATACCGGTACCGTTAGCTGCACCCAGGTTGGTGACGACTGACGTTCCGCCAGGGGCCGTGGTCGCCGGAGTGACGACAGGCTGAACATCGGTCATGGGATTCGGGAAGGGCTTTGCTACCGCCGCGGCGATCCACGCATCCATACCATCAGTCTTTTCAAAGCGGAAGCTGTAGATGTCGGAGAACTTCTTCTTCATCGCAGCCTGACCGGCGGGGTCCTTCACAAGCTTGGTCGCGCGAGCGTAAGCATCGAGAGCCCGCTCGGCATAACCCAGAGCAAGTGCGTTCTTAGCGTCGATCTCGTCGTTGCCTGCCTTGATCTGGTCCTGGGTGGCCGTCGTGTTGGCCTTCAGGGTGGCGGCAAGGTCGATAGCGTCTTTTGTCAGTTTGCGAGCCTCGTCACGGTAGTAGTCGCCGATAAGCTCCGTCGCATCCTTGGCCGCCGTCGAAGACGTGATCTGAGCAGCCTTGTAAAGATATGGAAGGCCGTCCTTCTTATTCTTAAGGTAGCTCAAGTACCCGACGGACATGTTCATCCAGGCAAGCGCGTCGTTTTTATCCGTGAAGGAATACGTTCCGCCCAGATTGAAGGTCGAGAACTTCTTGTCCGACTCAAGATCGGCGATAGCCTGACGACCGTATCGGAGCGATTCCTCGGTATATTTTCCAAGCGCCCTGGTCTTGTAGGCATCGTCAAACGCAACCGATGCGAGAGCCAGCTCGACCGGGCGGTAATCTTCTGGGTTAGCCGCTAAGAGGTCCTTACCGGCGGCGAAGAGCTCATCCGGGTTCACAGGGGTCGCCTTGGCGGCCGTATTGAAACGTGCCTCTTTTCCCTTAACGACCTGCAGGTCTTCGAACTTCTTCAGCGCTGACTCCATCGCGGGCAGATACTGGTTAATATATGCCACCAGGTCTTTGGCAGGCTCGCAAGCACCGTACTTCTCGACAAACGCCTTAGCGTTATCTATGGCCTTATGCTTATCGGCCGGCTGCATCTTGCCGTAATCGGTGAAATCCTGTCGCACCTTGCCAGACGCGGCCTCAAGCCCGGGACCGTCGGAGCAGGCGTCCTGGGCCACGCCGGCCACAGCTCCAAGTGCAAAAAGCGCGGCCAGGATCAGGCCAAAATTGAGTGATCTAAAAATCGTTTTCATGAGAACCTTCCTCAGGGCGAAGCCCAAATTTCCAATACTTTTTATTCGGTCGGCTAGCCCGGAAGGCACTTCCGGATTCGCGTGAAATCAGATGTTCCCGCATCGGGAAACGTTGCTATTGTTTGCACCTGCCACAAGTGCGGACACATCAAAATCGCTTATTAACGCTTATACTCCGAAAAGCTAAATAATCCCGTAACTTTCACGGCACTGTCAAGCGAAAGGTTGCCCAAAATCACTAGTAACAAAGCACCCGCGGTTTGCTCTCTCGAGCGTGACCTTAGGTGCCTCGAATTATGTGGTTTAGCCGCAATATTTACGGTATTGGGTGCCCATCCTTGTCATAAGTGATGACGACCGGTGGGAACAGATTCTTGTTATTGGTATTGGGCTTCGCAGGGGTCTTTGCCGGGACCGTCGCCGGCTTCTGATTTACGGGCTTTGAATCGACCGTGCGGTTGATCAGCTTTTGCGAGTCATTCTTAGGTGCGCTTGGCACCACAATAATGTTCTTCGGCATCGGGACCGCGGTCACGTTGTCCGCGTTGGCATCGGCTGCGTCAGCGTCATCGTCTTCATCCGCGCCCGTAGCCGCCGCGGCCTTGATGGCGGCCGCATTCTTCGGAGCGATGTGGAACTCCGTCTGAGCGAGATTACGGTCCGTGCGAACGATATTCTTGGCAAGAGCCCTATAGATCTGAGCGGCGACGGCCGCGGCATATTTACCGCGTTCCTTCTGGCCGCGCGTGATCACGGCGACGGCGTACTTCGGATTTTCTATCGGTGCGACCGACGCGAAAAGGCCTACCCAAGAACCCTTGTCAATGCACGAGCCGGTCTTACCCGCAACGCCCAGCGACTGGTCCATATTTCGGTGAGCGGTGCCGTATTCAGCGGCTCCCATCATGCCAGGAATGACGCGGCGTACATTCTGCTGCGGAAGGCCGACCTCCGCCTTGTAGAACGGCTGGAAGCGAGCGTTGTCCTGTGAGTTCCGAGGAATACGCGGCAGCACGCGGTGGCCGCCATTCGTGATCTCCGAAGCGAGTACCGCAAGCTGGATCGTCGAAACCTCGGTATCGTCGCCGTGTGAATATATGCGGGGATTAGTGTTGGTTGTCGGCAGCCGTCCGGAGACCTCACCCGGCATATTCACGCCCGTGGGCTCACCGAGGCCGAGTTTGCGGCCGTAGTCTGCGAATTTCTGGGTACCGACCTGCATTCCCGCACGCTGGAAATAAGTGTTATCGGAAAAGGCGTAAGCATCGTCGAGCAGGCGGCGCGTCGCCGTATTCTTAATGGCGCCGGTCTCCTTGCCGATCACTCCTTCATTAAGAGCGGCCACGCCGGTTACGAGCTTAACGGTCGAACACGGGCGGATGCTGCTGCGCACGGCCCAATCCTGGTTGACGATAGTGAGGACCTTGCCTGTCTGGGCCTCCATCACTACGACCGAGCCGGCCTTGTCGCCGAGAGCATTGATCGCGGCGGCGCGAACATTCAGATCCTCGCCGTCGGTCAAGTCGTGCGAAATATTCGCGATTGTCTCGGTGCGAAGGCCACGCTCAAAGGCGAGTTTGCGGGCGATTGCTTCCCGGCGGACGGCCTCACGGCGACGGGCCTCCTCGAGAGCAGCCGCGCGACGCTCGGCTTCCTTCCTCCGCCGCTCCTCTTCTGCCTTGCGGGCCTCAGCCTTGGAGGGTTTAGGATCCTTCTTCGACCTCGAATCGGCTACGTTCTTTTGATTCTTCTTGTCACGAGCAGAAGCGCGATCGTCCTTTTTATCGCGAGAATTCTTTTTATCCTTCGCATTCTTGGCGGTCAGCCTGCCTTTTTCCTTGTCCTTCCTGTCGTTTTTCTTTGCAGCAACCTGCTTTTTGTTAGCCGCAGCCTTTCTAGACTGTGCCGGGACCGTAATGCTCAAGGCGAGAATTACTAGAATGAACGACAGCGAGGCGCCGACCGCAGACAATTTGGACATTAACTTCATGTATTTCCTCAGCGACGGAGAGTTGTGACTGATTATTTGAGACAGCCTTGTAAAACCCCAGGGAATCGAATTGGTCGGTTGTCTCGGAACGTTTGCGAAGAAACTAATGAGAATATAACATTCAACCGTCCTAGGGGCAAGCACTTTTCTCCGGGACGCGTGTGGTCATGACGATCCTGCACACATTCAGGGGGCGGCTGGCATTGATCCTGGCCCTTTTGCTGATCGCGACTCTCGGCGTGCAATACTACGCCAATCTAGTCACCCAAAACGACAATATAATGCTTCGCGAGGCCGAAGAACGCTCGATCGTCGCGGCGATACGGCTCGCGTTCAGGAGTATCCCGTCGGAGTCGAGAATGCAGGATTTCCTTGATGAACCCGGTCAAACGTTCTTCGACGATGAGGCACGCCGGCGGATCAAAGACATCATAGTTATCGACAACAATTGGGAAATTACTGACAGTCTCAGTACCGAGTATCAGCCTACTACGGACGACGATGATCATCTCATAACAAAAAAACTGTCGGAACTGACGGACCTTCCGCCACTCTCTGATGCCAATCGCCTTGGATCGGACCTCGCGCATTTCCCCAATAAGCCAGTTTCTGATATCTCGGCGAACGAAGGCGATGAGGCTCACGCGATCCCCATCGAGACAAGCCAGGGAAGATGGTACGTCATGGTCCTTTTGCGGAACGATCAGACCCTTGCGAAATGGCGAGCCGCAAGGCCGCTCATCTACACCATGGGCATCTTTCTTGTCTCGTCGCTGATCACGCTTCTGCTGGTATATCGGTTCGGTCGTCCTATCTCGAATCTCGCTGATGCCGCTCGCCAGGTCGCTGCCGGCAAATTGGATGTGCGTGTCCCGGACGCGAACAGAAATGACGAGGTCGGGCGTCTCGCCCAGCGCTTCAACGAGATGACCGCTGAGCTTGAAAAGAATCGTGAGCTCGAAGCGCAGCTGCAGCAGGCCGAGAAAAGCGCCGTTGTCGGCCGCCTTGGCTCAGCCATCGCACACGAGATCCGCAACCCCCTCAACTACATAAACCTCACGCTTGATCATCTTCGCCTGAAATACGCACCGGAGGATGCGGAGAAACGAGAAAAATTCGAGCAGCTTACAGTTCAGCTTAAGAACGAGGTCGCTCGAATAAACCAGCAGATCTCTGACTTCCTCAATTACTCGCGTCCTGCAAAAGCAGACCTTCAATCCATCAGTGCGCGAGGCGTGATCGAAGAGTCTCTTCGCATCATCGAGCCGGAAGCAAAGGAAAAGAATGTGACCGTCAGCGTCATCGAGCACGAGAACGTGCCCTCGATCTCGGGCGACGCTGAGTTCCTGAGGTCGGTATTCAACAATCTCTTTATCAATGCGCTTCAGGCGATGGAATCCGGCGGCGGCAAACTCAGCATCAAGATCTCTCCTGACGAGGACGGCAAGCGCGTA
>JAFAOW010000239.1 GCA_019247455.1 Acidobacteriota bacterium
CCGCCGCTTTACAAAGTGAAACGAGGCAAACGAGAGGAATACATCAAGGATGAGAAGGCGATGTTCAAGTACCTGATGAAGCAGGCGACGAGCGATGTGCACGTAACGTCTGCCGATAACCCGATCGCGGGAGCAGCCTTGTCGAAGGCCCTCGAAAAAACCACCGAATTCAAATCGTACTCTGAGCGTCTATCGCGGCGCGTCGGCAATGATGCGAAACTGGTAGATACGCTCCTCGACGCCTTTGCGGGAAACGACGGCATCTTATCGAAGAAGTCCATAAAGCTGCGCAAGGTGTTCGGCGAGCAGGAGCTGATGGCTACGATCGAAGGGAAATTGAGTGATGCGGGCTACAACACGGAGCTGACCGAGGATGAGGAGCATGGGCTTTGGGAGATCGATATTTCCTACGCCAACGGCTTTCGGCTCAAGATCGACTGGAATCTTGCGAGCTACGTCGAATTTCAAAAGGCGGTCGAGTTAAAGCGCGATCTTGAGAATGATTTCCCGGGGCCCTTCGTGCTTGGCGAGAACGGCAAGAGCGAGGCTATAGGCGACCGGGCAGAGCTGCTCGAGAAGGTCATGAATATGGCCAAAAAAGACCTTACTATCCAGCGGTATAAAGGCCTTGGCGAGATGAATCCCGAGCAGTTATGGGAGACGACGATGGACCCGGAAAAACGCACGATGCTGCAGGTGCGCATCGAGGACGGCATCGAGACCGACGGCATATTTACGGTTTTGATGGGAGATCAGGTCGAGCCGCGGCGAAAATTCATCGAAGACAATGCCCTTGATGTGAAGAATCTCGATGTTTAGTACTCCTCATCTTTTAGCGATCAGATCTATATGAAATTACTATTCCTCTCACTGACTCTCGTGATGGCCGCGAACATCTGTTCCGCGCAAAAATTACCCAGGTTCGCGGACTACCCGGCAAAGTCGCAAAGGGTCGGCACTATAAAGGTTGATCTTTCGACGAAGGACGCGAGAATGTTCCGCACCAATCTTCGCAACGCGGCAAAGGGCGGGATTAATTTCGCGGGGCATTTTGTGATCACGAGCTGGGGCTGCGGGACCAACTGCACCGAGTGGGCGATGATCGAGGGCCGCACGGGCAAGGTCTATTTCCCCAGAGAGTTGGCCGGTGCAGCAAATGGACTGTGCGATCTGCCCTCGAATGCGATGCCCTCTGACGCTCCAGCAGAGACGGACGCAAACTACGGCGGCGTCTTCTGGAAAAAGAACAGCCGCCTCGTGGTGCTCACCGGATTCAAGGGCGGCGATCTCGACAAGACGCCGAACAAGTGCGGCAACTACTTTTTTGAGTGGACGGGAAAAGGCTTGAGGCAGCTTCGCTTTGTAGCGGGCAAGCCGACGATGTAAAGATCTTGAGAGCAATGGAAAAAAGGCCTCGCGGGTATGCGAGGCCTTTTTGTTGCTGGTCAGTTGTCCGTTTACGGATTTGACGCCGGCTGCTGCACGGTCACGTCGACCTTGTGCTGGGTCGGCTGCGTAACGCGACGCAGGAAGCCGCTGTAATACAGCGCCCCCACGATCAGGCCCACGACGATAATAAATGCCAGCGCCCAGATAAAATTGCTTGCCGTATTGCTGCCGCCATCATCCGTCACGACGGGCACATCTCTTTCCACAACAACTTTACTCATATTATTGCTTCCTCCCGAAATATGTTTTTAACCCGGTTGGCAAAGCGGTTGTGTAAACCCGCATACAATCGGAAACGGTCGCAGAAATGCAAACCCACGCGTTCATTTTGCAACTGCGGTAGGTTTGATGTAACCTCGCGGGGATAATTCAAAATTCAAAAATCAGAGGACCCTTATATGCGAAAACAGATATTGTTGGCGTTGGCGTTTGTCCTTTTGTTGGCGGGAGCGGCGGCTGCGCAGAAGAGTTTCTACAACAAGGAGTTCAAATTTGGATTTAAGTCGCCAGTGGGGACAAAGCTAAAGACGGATGCCGATTCGTTGTTTGCGTCCGACCCGCTCAAAGCGATAGTGAATGTCGAGCTGACAAATCCCGGCCGGGGCCTGTTTGACGCAGAGGCGACCATCTCGGCCGCGCAGATCACAAAGGACGCGTGTCACGCGCTGTCCACGGCCGACGACAAGCCGACGAAGAAAAAATTCGGCACAAACACGTTCGAAATGACCGAGGAGATCGAGGGCGGAATGGAATCGGTCCACCCGCAGGAATTCTATCGGACGTTCCATAACGGTGTTTGCTATGAAGTGAGGATCATCGTGGGGATGGAAAAGTATCCAAAACGACGCGTGAGCGAACGGCCTGCGTTCGAACGCATGTACGCGATACTTCGCACGTTCTACTTCAAGTAAGCCAGGCGGGGCTTCGAAATTAGATCGGCCCGGCCACTGAGCTGGACTTCTCTATTTACTTATCTCGATACGAGGTTATTGAAAAATGAAAATACAGCACTTTCGATACATATCCATTGGCCTTCTTCTCTTCACCATGCTCGGCGTGGCGGGGAGCGTTTCGGCGCAGCACGTTTTCTTGAGCGGAAGCGTCGGCAGTTCAAAACTAGAAATGGACCTGACGCGGAGCGGCGGGAGCCTTAGCGGAACTTATTACTATCACCGTTCGGGCAGCGGCAATAAGCTGAAGCTCTCGGGCCAGATCTCGTCGGACGGCAGCTTTACGATGCAGGAATCGGACTCGTCGGGGAAGGTTACAGGCACATTCAAGGGCAAATGGTCAGAGGATCCAGACCTGCCCGGCGTGTCGCTCGACGGTACGTGGTCAAAACCCGGCGAGAAGGGAGACGGGCAGGGCTTTTATGCCTTTGAGCAGATGATCTATTTCACAAATACAAAGATCATTGACCGCGAATACAAGGAAACCATAAAGGCGAAACGGGCCGACCTTTCGGCGACGTATCCTGAGCTGTCGGGGAATGCGAACGCGGCGGGCTTCAATGCGCTCTCAAAGGCACGCGCGATGCAGTCACTCGCGGCATTCAGAAAGGACCTTAATTCGCTCACCGCTGCCGATATCAAACGTATGAGCGGCGACAACATGGGCAGCTATATCGAGGTCGGGTATAACGTCGAGTACGCCGACGATTCACTTATCAGCATCAGTTACAGCGAAGATACGTTCGAAGGCGGCGCCCATCCGAATCACGATTTCTTCGCATTGACCTATGATCTCAAGGCAGGACGCGAATTGAAGTTAGCGGACCTTTTTAAGCCGGGTGCGAAATACCTGCAGACTATCGCGAAGTATTGCCTGCACAACCTGCAGAACAAGAAGGACCCAGAGACCGGCGAAAAGCTTGACATCGCGACCGACATTTTTGCAGACGGTGCGAAGCCGACTTTGGCAAACTATAAGAACTGGAATGTGACGAATAAGGGCTTGCTTATCAGCTTCCCGCCATATCAGGTCGCCGCGTATGTCTATGGACCGCAATGGGTCCTCGTCCCTTATTCCGAGCTAAAGAGCATTGCCAAGAAGGATGGAGCTCTGGCACGCGTGAATAAGTAGACCCTATGTCACGTCCTGACGTGCGGTGCCCTCGATCTCGAGAATCAGGTCGGCACCGTACGCCTTGGCGGGTGTCTGATAGCCGGGAGTGAAGTTCCCGGCTATTATTTTTTCGGCGATGTTAAGCGCGGCCATCGCGGTCAGCGTGTAACCCTCCGGCCCCTGCTGCCGGGATACGACACGGTTCCCGGCTGCGTCCGTCGCCTCACCCCACATCAGGGTGCGGCCCTTTGCTCGTTCCTCGTCTGTCGGCCCTCCCGCCGGTATCTTCCCTTGCAGGTATTTCTGGAATGGCCCAGTCGCTAAGAGCCAGCCGAGATACCGCGACATCTTCAGCATTTTCAGGTTCGACGGAGGTACGACCGTGTAGACCTCGATATTTGGAATGCCGGTCGAGTAATACGCGGTTGCAACATCGCCCCACGGTATGGTGACGCCTGTCCTGGTGACCTCACCGAAATCGATCTCGCGCGTTCTCCATGCGGCGGGCACGGGCATGATCTTGCCATCTCGACGAACTGCCCCGCCCTTGCCGACATTCATCGTCATCGTCGCCTGCGTACCGTGCGAAAGCCGGCCCATCCCATAAAAGGCGAGGGATAGATCCGTCGCCGTTGGCAAGCGGTCCTTGAGGTGGCGTGCGAGGCAGTCAGACGGCACCACATCAAAACCGACGCCAGGCATCAGCATCACGCCGGCGTTCTTAGCCGCGTCGTCGTAATGCGCGCACGTTTCAAACACTACGATCTCGCCGGTTATGTCCGTGTAGTGCGTCTTCCGCCGCAGGCAAGCTGAGGCCATCGCTGAGGTGGTGAGTGAGAATGGCCCCGCGCAATGCAAAACGACATCGACTTCGTCTAAAGCCGCTTCGAGTTTGTCGGTCTCATCAAGCGAAAACGCCCGATACTCAAAACCGTACTCCGACGCAAGTTCCGCAACTCTGGCTTCATTACGTCCCGCAAGAATAGGTTTCAGGCCGCGTTCGGCGGCAAACCGGGTGATCAACTCGCCGGTGTAGCCGTATGCGCCGTAAATGAGGAATGACATGGTGGCAGTTTACTTCCGAATAAACTAAAAACTGGAAACTAAAAACTAAAAAGTTCAGTTTTCAGTGTGTTCAGAACTAGGGAATAGCGGCCGCCCGCGGTCTTGAACCCTTTTCAGCCTACGAAGAAATTCGCCGCGATCGATCTCTTTCGCGCCGAGGGCTTTAAGATGCGGTGTCATCACTTGAGCGTCGAACCAGGTCGAGCCCCGCGAGCGAAGATGGTCGATCAGGAAAAGCAGGGCAAGCTTTGAAGCGTTTGGCTCGCGATAGAACATCGATTCGCCGCAGAAGACGCCGCCTGCATCGACGCCGTAGAGGCCGCCGACAAGTTCCCCGTGGAGCCAGGCCTCGACGCTGTGTGCCATTCCCTCGTCATGGAGTTTACCGTAAACCCGTTCGAAATCGGGCGTGATCCACGTACCTCTCTGACCCGGCCTAAAGCTTAATGCGCACTCACGCATCACACGACGGAATTCGCGATCGATCGTGAATGTAAATCTCTCTTTCCTCCGCTCCTTCTCGAGGCTCCGCGGAATCTTGAGGTCGGCAAATTCCAACACCGCGCGTCTTTTCGGGCAATGCCACGGCAGAGGGACCCCCTCCGTATTCCACGGAAAAATACCCTTAGAGTATGCCTCGCGAACCGTCTCCTTTGTCAGCGGCGTGCCGAATGCGACTACATCATCCGCCCTGTACATGTAGTCGCCGATGATGACCCATTCGGCATAATCGTACTCGGCAGGATCCGGGAAAGCGTCGCCATGCATGCTCAGATTTTACCGCAGAGTTGCAGCGATGCCGAGATTCAGTTCCATACAGGCGGTCTCGTCGCGTCACCGCGTCCCGGCGTTTTCAAATCTTTTTTTCTCTCCATTTGCCGCGTTTGAATATCAGTGCGGACGCCACCGCCAGCACCGAGAAGGAGATCGTGATCGCCCAGAATACACCATTGGGCCCGAATCCAAATCGATACGCAAGTGCGTACGCGAGCGGTATCTCAATTAGCCAAAACACAAGCAGGTTGAGGAACGTCGGCGTCCATGCGTCGCCCGCGCCGTTGAATGCTGTCTCGAGCACCATTCCGAAACCGTAAAATACGAAGCCTAATGCAACAATGTGGAGACAGCTCGTTCCCGTTGACCGCACGGGCGTTTCGGTCGTGAAAAATCCAACGATCGAGGCGGCGGTGATCAGCAGGACAACTCCAACCGCGAAGTAGATCGCCGCATTGATGTATGACGCTTTCCAAACCGCCGCCTCCGAACGCTCGGGCTTACCGGCGCCGAGATTCTGCCCGACCATTGTCGCCGCAGCGTTGGCGACGCCAACCGCGGGCAGCAATGCAAACATGACCACGCGAAGCGCTATCACATATCCCGCGATCGCATCGCTTCCGAAACCTGCTATTACCCGAACAAGCGCACTCCAACTCGCCGTCGCGATCAGGAACTGGAGCACCGCTGTCGATGATAGCCGTACTATACGCCACAGACGCGCCACCTCGAGCTTCCAGTGATCGGCGTGTATGTGAAATCGCTTTTCACCGCGGAACAAGTACCACATGGCGAAAAGCACACCCGTACCTCTGCCGACCGTCGTTCCGATGGCCGCCCCCGTAACGCCCATCTGCGGGAAGAA
Source organism: Acidobacteriota bacterium (assembly GCA_019247455.1). GTDB lineage: Bacteria > Acidobacteriota > Blastocatellia > Pyrinomonadales > Pyrinomonadaceae > OLB17. The sequence goes on from JAFAOW010000239.1 coordinate 6,218, forward strand.
CGCGACGCCGAAGATGAAGCAGGGACCCAAGATCATGTTGAGGCCATTCGCAAGCCAGAGCACGCGCATCGCTATTGCGGCGTCCCCTGCTCCGCGAAATATCGCGTTAAGCAGAAAGAGGAACAGCACCACCGCATTACCGCCTAGCATGATCCGCATGAACGGCACGCCGATCGCGATGACCTCCGCATCAGCGCCGAGCATGCTAAAGATCGTTGGCGTCGCAACAATGCCGATGATACCCATTACCGCAGAAACGAGGATGCCGAGATAAATACCGTGGGTGGCGGTCCGGGCGGCCCCTTCAGGATCCTTCTCGCCGATCCTGCGGGCGACGGTCGCGCTGACACCTATCGAGAGGCCGATCGCCACCGCATAGATCAGCGCCATCATCGATTCGGTGAGCCCGACGACCGCCACGGCATTAGCTCCCAAATGTGCAACGAAAAAGATATCGACGACCGCGAAAAGGCTCTCAGCGAACATCTCTATGATCATCGGCACGCTAAGAATGAAGAGCGCAATCCCGATGGGCGCGACAGTAAAATCGCGCTGCGAGCCGCGGATCGCCTCCTTGATCACCGGCCAGAGTGAATTGTCATACGTCCCCGCTTGCGGGGCTCCATTATCTAAAGACATTTGAATTTCCTTTGAACTAAGACACGGGGCGCGAGGGGTGGCGCCGATGGCTCACGCGATCCGGTTAACGGTCCCCGGTACGTACGCATGAGGCTGTCTTGAGGTAAGTTAGCGGGTGGCCGGCTTCATAGTCACTAAAATATACGCGCGCTGTTCGGCTCAGAGCAAGTGTTGGGATAGGAAATCAGTTTTGTCTATTCTAAGAAACTAGCCCTATAATCACCGATAAAAGAGGACTTGCTTATTCGGACCAACCGGCGAGATTTCCTAAAACTTCTGGGCGCGGCTGCAGGCGCGGCCTTTGCGCCGCTCCGTTCGTGGCCTGCGCTCGCGGAAGAGCCATTTCGGTTTCTGGTCATCGGCGACTCGTTGATCTGGGGGCAGGGGCTGCTCGAGAAGGACAAATTCTACTCGCTCACGGCCGACTGGCTGCGAACCCAGGCATGGGGTCGGCCGCGCGAGGTGGACGTCAAGGTCAAGGCGCACTCGGGCTCGACGATCAAATTTCACGAGGACGAGGCAGCGAAGTACAAGAAGGCCGGACGCGATGAAACCTACTATTACAAGCCCGAGGTGAACGTCGCGTTTCCGAGCATGTGGAAACAGGTCGAGGTAGCGGCTGGTGAATACAAAAAAGCGGGTGTTCCCGGAGCAGATCTGATAATGCTCACGGGCGGCATTACGGACATTTCTGTCTCCAAGTTGTTGAATCCTTTCGGCAATCCTAAGGAGATCGCCCCCTGGGTACAAAAATACTGTCTCGATCAGATGTCCGACCTCCTCGACTATGCGCACGAGAATAATCCGAACGCGTTAATGGCCGTGATCGGTTATTTCCCCATCATCTCTCCGCAATCACCTGGCGGCAAGCTTTTCAACGGTTGGCTGGAGTCGCTCAATGTCCCTGGCTTTGTGAAGCCGCTCCTAAATAATGGCCTCTTGCGGCCTCTGCTGTTCAGCCGTTTGAGGAAAAAGGCCATCGCACGCTCGCGCATCTGGATTGACGAGTCCAACAAGTACTTGGCGCTTGCCGTCGACCGTTACAACGCAAAAGGAGGCGGCCGGCGCGCTGTTTTCATCAAGTCCCCACTGACCGAGGACAACACGGTAGAAGCACCGAATACGAAACTTTTCCGTATGAAAGGGAATGGCGATGTGGAGGACCCTCTGTTTGATGAGCGAACGAAAGACTGCGACACGTCACTAGCCGAGCTTAAGCGCTCGACCGGTATCAAATATCCTGTAAAGCTTTGCGAGATCGCCGCCGTCGGCCATCCGGATCCGGCAGGCGCCCATGCCTATGCTGAGGCGATCCAGGCCACGCTTGCCCCGATAATTCGTTCCAGGCCCTAGTAATTCGATATAATTTACGTTTGGCGTTATGAAGATAGCGGTCGCAATGAGCGGCGGCGTCGATTCCTCGGCGGCCGCGGCGCTCCTCAAGGAGCAAGGTCACGAGCTAATCGGCTTTACGATGCAGCTCTGGAACCAGCGCCGCAATGTCAACACTGATGAGAACGGGGATCCACTGCCGTCACGATGCTGTTCGCTCGACGATGTTTACGACGCACGACGGGTAGCGGAGAAGCTTGGTTTTCCATTCTATGTCCTCAATCTTGAACGCGAGTTCGAGGAATCGGTCGTCGAACCTTTTGTAGCAAGTTATCTTTCGGGCGAGACGCCGATCCCGTGTGTCGCATGTAATTCTCGCCTGAAGTTTGCGGCTCTCGACAAGATGGCTCGCAGCCTTGACTGCGATAAAGTAGCGACTGGCCACTACGCGCGAGTGTTTCATGACAAGAAAGCTGATAGATATCGCCTATTCCGTGGCGCAAACCATTCGAAGGATCAGAGCTATTTCCTATGGGAGTTGACGCAGCAACAGCTCTCCCGGGCATATTTTCCGCTCGGTGAAATGTATAAGGACGAGGTCCGGGGCCTGGCCCGGGCGGCGGATCTTTTTATTGCCGATAAGCCGGAGTCGCAAGAGATTTGCTTTGTCCCCGATGGCAAATATTCTGAATTCATTGATCGATATCTCGGCGCCGAGGGGCGTGAGAATGAGCTTCCCACGTCGGGCGACATCGTGACTTCGGTTGGTGAGAAGCTCGGCGAGCACAGCGGCCTTCATCGCTACACGATCGGCCAGCGTCGCGGCCTCGGTATCGCCCATGACAAACCGCTGTATGTAACGCAAATTGAACGAGCAAAAAATCAGATCGTCGTTGGCGAGGAAAATGAGCTCGAGTCCCTCGAATCCACGGCGCGCGGCGTGAACTGGATAGCGTTCGATACTCCGACTGAACCCGTGCGCGCTAACGTAAAGGTGCGCTACCGTCATGACCCCGCTCCCGCAACGATACATCCGCTTCCGGATGCACATGCTCGTATCGTTTTCGACCATCCGCAAAGGGCAATAACACCAGGGCAGGCGACGATCTTCTACAACGGAGATGAAGTCGTCGGTGGAGGTTGGATCGCGCGAGATGACCAAGTCTGAACTTCGCAAGATCTATCTGGACAAGCGGGCCGAGTTATCGGCTGTGGAGATCAACGCCGCCAGCAACGCGATCGCT
>JAFAOW010000275.1 GCA_019247455.1 Acidobacteriota bacterium
AGACTGGGCGCCTGCACACGATCGAGGGAACCGTACCAACACCGACCGAATTGCCTCTCGGATGCCACTTCGCACCCCGGTGTGAATTCCGATTGGATAGATGCACGCACGGGGTCATACCTTTTTTCTCAGCTGGAGGCGATTCCCAAGTTCGTTGTGTTCTTTATGATGATGAGATGGAAGCGATGCCCTCATGAGTACCGCAGCACAACAACAAAGATCTCCTCTGCTAGAAACCCGGGGGCTGGTCAAGCATTTTCCCGTCGAGAATAGCGATGATGTGGTCCGAGCTGTTGACGGCGTCTCGTTCGGGATCGATGAGGGCGAAACCCTGGGGCTTGTAGGTGAGTCGGGATGCGGCAAATCTACCGTTGGCCGGTGTCTTTTGAGATTGATCGAGCCGACAGGCGGTGAAATTGTGTTTGAGGGCAGAAATATTCTGCCGTTATCACATTCTGAAATGCGATCACTTCGGCGTGAGATGCAAATGATCTTTCAGGACCCATATGCGAGCCTGAATCCCCGATTAAGCATACGGTCGATCATTTCGGAGCCGTTGAAGATACACGGTATCGGAAATAAGAGGGAGCAGAATGAGCGCGTCGCGGATCTCTTGAAGCGTGTGGGCCTGGATCCCAAATACGCTGATCGTTATCCCCATGAATTTTCCGGCGGCCAGCGTCAGAGGATCGGTATCGCCAGAGCATTGGCTTTGAATCCAAAGCTGATCGTTTGTGACGAGCCTGTGTCGGCCCTGGACGTTTCGGTCCAGGCGCAGGTGGTTAATCTGCTTGAGGATCTGCAGGATGAACTCGGTCTGACGTACCTATTCATTTCGCATGGGCTTGCGGTGGTAGAACACATATCGGACCGGGTCGCCGTTATGTACCTCGGAAAGATCATGGAGATCTGCGACGCGGCGGAACTGTATTCGAAACCGCTCCATCCTTACACAAAGGCGTTGCTATCAGCTATTCCGGTTCCTGATCCAAGACACAAGAGAGCTCGCATTGTATTACAGGGAGACGTGCCCACACCGATCGATCCACCGTCAGGTTGTCGGTTTAGAACACGTTGCCCGTGGGCGATCGCCGCCTGCGCCGAAACGGTTCCAGAACTTCGCGAATTGGCACCCGGCCATTTCGCCGCATGCATCCGGGCCGAGGAGCTGACGGCTGTTTCTTGAAACGAAACCGTGATATAAAGCGTATTTCTTAGACTCTAAGCCAATTAATGCACTTATCGTTCGAACACAAGGAGAACACCTATGAAAATCTGCCCTAAGTGCGGCACAAAATACACCAACGAAGAGCTACAGTTCTGCCTGGAAGACCGTACGCCGTTAGCCCATGACGGTCCGCCAACCGAAGCCCTCGAGGATGAGCAGCCGACGCAGTTCAAAGGAACAGTAGAACCGTTGCCAGAGATGAATGAGCAGCCGGAGATGTCCGAGATCGCGACGGTCGGCAACATATTCTTCGAACCGGAACGTACTTTTAAAGATCTGCGTCGGAAGCCGCGGTTCATTATTGCTGGGATCATAATTGCGTTGTTTGTAACCGCCTATACCTTTGCTATCTCAATCAAGGTTGGCGAAGACGTGATTCGGCGCGCAACTGCCGAAGCCATCGACCAGCGGGCCCCGAACCTCGATAAGGACCAGAAAGAGGCACAGGTCAACATTTCGATGAAGATCAACGGATATGTGCGCTACGCAGTGCCGATCTTCGTTTTCATCTCATTCTTTATTGGCGGTCTCTTGTACTGGGCAGGAGCAAAGGCTTTTGGAGGGACAGGGACCTTCATGCAGAATGTGTCTGTTTGGGTCTACGCAGGGTTGGCGCCGGCCGTTATTGCGATGACCGCAAATTTGATCGTCCTTATGATGAAATCTGCCGATGATATAGACCTGGCAGCCAGCCAGCGGGGTTTGATCCACGCCAACCCATCATTTTTCATCGACGGGAAGGCTCATAATTTCCTCGCAACATTCCTGTCAACGTTTGACGTGTTTGCGATCTGGGGATGGATCCTGGCGGCCATCGGCCTCTCCGTTGTTAACAAGATGTCAAAAGGAGCCGCGTGGACGCTGGTCATAATCATCGTCGTGATCGGGTTGGGATTCAGACTGGTGGGAACCATGTTCTCAGGCAATCCAAATTAGATGACCTCAAGATAGATCAAAACGAGCCGGATATTGCCGGCTCGTTTTTTGCGTTTAGATCCTACTCGTAGCGAAGCGATTCGATCGGGTCCAATCGTGCCGCCTTCCAAGCCGGCCATAGCCCGAAGAAAAGGCCGATACCGACGCTCGCTAGGAATCCCGCGATAGGGGCCCAAGGCGGGATATATGAAGGAAGGAAAAGCCGCATCAAGAGTGATAGACCGTAGCCGATCAATAGTCCGAGGAGGCCGCCGATCCCGGTGAGCGTCGCCGCCTCCATCAAGAATTGGCTCAGAATATCCAATTGTTTCGCTCCGATCGCTTTTCGAATTCCGATCTCCCGGGTTCGCTCGGTAACGGAAACGAGCATGATATTCATAACGCCGATGCCTCCGATCAAAAGCCCTACAGATGAAATGACGAGCCCGGCAAGAAAAACGCCGCCCGTTATCGCCTGAAATTGGTCGATCAGGCTGGCCGCCGTCTCCATCGCAAAGTTATTCTTCTCGCCGAATTTGACCTGACGACGCACCCTTAGCAGGTCCTGTACGTCGTCTTTGCCTTTCTCGAGAAGTCCTTCCTTGGCGACGGCAAGAATAAAAAGGTCGTCGGCTTGAGGCTTCACTTTTAGAGCTGTGTTTAGCGGCATATATATGATATTTGTCTGATCGTTGTTTCCGCCGCCGCCGCCGAAAAGCTGCTCGCGCTTTGCAAGCACACCGATAATGCGATATTCCTCACCCCCGATCTGCACAGTTTGACCGAGCGGATTTTCGTAGGGGAAGTAGGACTGTTTGACAAAGTCGCCTATCACACAAACATTTTCTTTAGCCTCGTTCTCAGCACTAGAGAACCAGCGCCCATCGACGATGGTTTCTCCGGGAGCCTTATCCACATCGGGTGTCGTCCCGTTCAACTGGACGGAAGAAGACGTTTTTCCATTCTTACCCGTGACATTTAGCTTTCCGCCGAAGAAGTTATTTGAGATGTCCAAGTATGGAACGGCTAATTCGATTGAATTCAGACCCTTGATAGCTTCGGCATCGGCCACGGTCAGGGGTTTCCGCATCCGCTCCTCGCGGGTCGGAGCGGACGTTCGTATCCCGATGTCCATCTTGTACAGGAAGATGGATCGGGTTCCGAATGACTCCACTTCCTTCTCGACAGCTACATTGATCGCTGAGATGATCGAGGAAAAAAGCATTGCAGTTATCACACCGACCATGACGCCAAAGATCGTCAAAAAAGACCGCAGCTTATTCGTACGAAGCGTCGCGAGCGCCATTTTAAGATTTTCGTAGAAAGTGCCAGTGAAAAATCTCATTTAGCTACTCCGTTCTCAGGGCTTCGATCGGATCGAGGCGTGCCGCTTTCCATGCAGGATATAGTCCTGCGAGCACGCCGACACCACCGGAAAACACGATCGACAAAATGGCGGCCCAGACAGGTATCTTCGTCTGCAAGAAGACCGCGGTGATTATGTACCCTGCCAGCTCAGCAATTATTAAGCCGATAAGTCCTCCGATACTTGCCAGCGTCGAGGCCTCAAACAAAAACTGTTTCAGGATGTCGGCCTGCCGCGCCCCGAGGCTCTTCCGAATACCGATCTCACGGGTACGCTCGGTCACGGCGACCAGCATGATATTCATGATGACGATCGCTCCCACAATGAGCGCTATCGAGGGAACTAAAATGATGACGAGGAACGTCTGGCCCAATATTCTATCGCGAATGCCCGTGATCGCATCCGGTGTCAAAATACCGAAGTTGTCCTTTTCGTCCTGAGCCAGTTTGCGCTTGATGCGCATCAATGTTCGGACTTCCTCGACGGCGTCGTTAAAAACTTTGTCATTCTTCGACGTCACAACAAAATATGGTGCCCGGTTATTCCGTAAACCACCGAACGCAGCTCCAAACGTCTTGATCGGCAGCTCGACGAAGTTATCCTGCGGCTGTCCAAAAACGGTTCCCTTAGCTGTCTGAACCCCGATGATCCTGTACGGGATACCGGAAATAGTGATCTCTTGTCCAAGCGCTCCGCCTCGCGGGAAAAACTTTTTCGCGACATCCATGCCGATATAGGCGACACGAACGGAATTATCATTCTCCGGCGCGGAGAAATATCTTCCCTCGGCAATATCCCGCTTTTCGATCTCCGCGATGATCGGTTCCGAGCCGATGATCTGTACCGTACTGATGCTGTCGCTGTCGTGCTTTACCTCGCGGCCCACATTACCTGCCTTGGCCCCGATCTTGTCTATGAGCTGGGCATGATCTCGAATAAAGTCGCGGTCCTCAAAAGTAAGTTCGGGATTCCGCCGCTGGGCGGCCGCGATCGTATCAGTGTCCTTGAAATCGTCGAAGCTAAAACGGCGAACTGTAAAGGAATTGGAGCCAATTCCCGCTATCTTCTCGTCAACATAAGCGTTAAAGCCCTGCAGAACCGATAAGACGATCATAAAGGTCGCGACGGCGACGATCATTCCAAGCAAGGTAAGGAATGACCGCAGCTTATGCGCCCAGATAGCATCAAAAGCGAGTTTTAGTACCTCGGATATGTTCATCGAGCCTGAGTTCCCAACAAGTTTATCGTACGTGCAAGTACCGTAAAAGTTTCGCTCTCCGAGTTCACCGGACGGGCTCCCTGCCCGCTATCAGCCTCCAAAGACTCACAAGATGAGCAAAAAGTACGATCGGAACAACAATGGTGGGCAGCCAAATGAAAGGGAAGTAAAGGACTCCGACATTTGGCTGCTCGAAATTTAGCTTCTGGATAGGCGACTGCAGCGACAATGCCGCAATACTTACGATGTTGATGAGCAGGCCGAGACCGACAACGTTGTACGCGATCAAGACTGTTCTCGACCTAAAATTGAATTTGAAAACAATGGTCCACACCAACAATGCCAGTACGCCGGACAGGACATCCAAATTGCGCCCTTCGAAGGTCATCATCCTCGGTACAAGCTGGCTCCACGATAGCCAAAGAAGGACAACCTCCACAGGGATCCGAACAACGTGCACCAGTGTGAGCAGCTCTAGCGACATCCTTTCGAGCAGGCTTCGACGACAGAAGATCAAATAAACAAGTATCGTTACGAGCGCCGGCGCGATGCCGAACAAAAGGAGCCGAGGCGGAAAATTTACTTCATCTTGATAAAAACCTACCTGTGCAAGGGCCGCCTGAAGGAAAAGATAGAACGGTACTAGGATGGTCAGCAGCTTCGCGGGAACCGACAGTCGACCTGCCTCCTTGATCGCTTGAATTAAAAAAGCGACCGCAGCAAACGTGGTCAGTACAAAAACTATGGAGACGTATGCCGGAACGGCATTGATCATTTGATCTTTTCGTCGCTCTCGATACGCCCGTCGCGAATCGTGATCACGCGATGTGCACGCGCGGCGATATCCGGCTCATGAGTGACGAGAATAATTGTATTGCCTTCCTCGTGGAGCTTTTCAAAAAGATGCATGATCTCGATCGACGTCTTTGAGTCAAGTGCCCCGGTGGGCTCATCGGCCAAAAGAATGGAGGGATGATTCACAAGGGCACGCGCGATCGCAACGCGCTGGCGCTGACCCCCAGAGAGCTCATTCGGCCGGTGCATCACGCGATCACCCAGTTCCACCGCCGCTAGTGAAGCTTGAGCTTTATCGTGTCGCTCGCCGGCACGCATCCCCGCGTATATGAGAGGGAGCTCCACATTATGAAGTGCGGTCGCACGCGCCAAGAGATTAAAGGTCTGAAAGACGAATCCTACTTCCTTGTTGCGGATGCGGGCAAGCTCATCGTCGGTCATGTCTGAAACCAGATTGCCGTTGATCCAGTATTCGCCCTTTGAGGGGGAATCCAGGCAGCCGATGAGGTTCATAAGTGTCGATTTGCCTGAGCCGGACGGCCCTATGATCGCGACGTATTCGTTCTTGGCGACTTCAAAGGTGACATCCCTAAGTGCATGAAGCTCCTCGTTACCCATCTGGTACGTCTTCCAGATGTTCGACATCTTGATGATCGGGTCACCTGACTTCGCGGGCACAGAGCTGGGGCCCCCATTGCCGTTCTCGTCGTCCATAAACCTGTACATAGCTACGACTTGTTCGAATTATCGCCTTCTTTCTTGGAGGCCCTCTTAACAACCTCGCCGTCCTTAAGACTATTCAATACTCGACTAGGCCCGGTGATGACCTCATCACCCTCTTTTAGCCCGCTGATGATCTGTCGGTCGGACTCTCCGATGATGCCGGTCTGTACTTCGACGAATTTTGCTTTGTTTCCATCCAGGATGTATACGCCGGTAATATTTTTTGGCTTATCGGCGGTTGCCGGCGAGTCGCCCTGTATGGTCGCAGACGGCGTACCCTCAGGTTTTTTCTCGATAACGGCCTGAAGAGGAACGGCAAGAACATTCTCAGCGGTCTTGGTAGTGATCTCAGCAGTCGCGCTCATTCCGGGGCGAAGACCGTCTTTCACGTCGTTCGGCAGGTCGGTAAGTTCGATGACCACGCGGAATTCCTTTGCTTCCTGGACGTTGATGTTTGTGGAGAGGCCTCCCGTTGTTGCGGACTTGCCGACGGCGAGGGGTGTCTTCTGCTTTACTTCACCAGTCAATTCACGATCACCAAAGGCATCGACTTTGATCTTCGCCTTTTGCCCGACCTCGACTTTGTCGATCGAGGTCTCGTCAACCTTTACCTCGACATTCACTGTCGACATATCGGCGATCGTTAATAACGGAGTTGTGGAGAGACCCGCTACCGCAAACGTACCCACCTTGGAGGGGATCTCGGCGACGACGCCGTTGATCGGAGCGACTTGAAGCGTTTTATCGCGCTGCGTTTTAGAACCGCGCAGAGTAGCCGCCTGCTGGTTCGCGCGCGACTGACTCGAGGATACATTCAAATTGGCCGTGTCAACGCCCCTTCGTGCATCTCGTACCGCAACTGTTTGCTGATTAAGACGGGCCTGCGCATCTTTGATACCAAGTTGGCGGGCCGCGAGATTTGCCTTAGCGGTGCTAAGTGAGGCTCGGGCGCTCTCGAGCCGGTCGTTCGATTCATCGTAAACCTGGCGCGAGATGACGCCGCTCTCAAGAAGCTGAGCGTTGCGGTTCTTTTCGCGGGTCGCCGCATTCACCTCGACCTGAGCTTTGTCCACATCAGTCTGTGCCGTAACGACCTGCTGTCGAGCGGTATCGACCGCTACTTGAGCGACGTTGTACTGCTGCTGAGCTTGAGCGTACTGATTCTGCGCCGCCTGGACCTGCGATTGAGAAACGCGGATCTCGTCCTGCGCCGTTTGATAAGCGGCTACCTGCGCATCGGTGCTGGACTGGAGCTGATTCGGATCAAGGCGAACGAGCGGCTGGCCCTTTGTGACCTGATCGCCTTCTTTGACGTAGATCTCTTCAATGCGGCCTTGGACTTCACTCGTCAGATTCATGAATTGTATTGGCCTCACTTCACCCGAAGAAGTGACGGTGGAGCGTAGTTCCTTGCGATTCTCGAGCTTCACCACGGTCACTTCTTTCGTGTCCGTACGTGTCGCCAGAATGCTAACTACAATGATGATCAGCAGAAGTACCGCCGCCGATGAACCAATAATGATCTTCTTTTTACGGCTCAATGCCATAACGAATATCTTCCTCTCAAATATATTAACTAAGGCCCAGCAGAGTATACCGAAACAGGGCGGTGATGTCGTATCAAGCCACTACTACGACACTGTATTTGGCATAGTTTCAAAAAAGTGAGCCGGAATTCGGCATCGGAACCAAACGCCGCTATTGACGTAACTATAGCTTGCAATTACGATTTACCTAAATTACAGGAAGATTGTAGAATATAGCTTTGTTTTCCTTTATTTGTCGCAGCTATCTTTACCTATTAGTTTAATGTGATGATCAAATGTCCGACATGCCAGACATCCAACCTGGATACGTCGCGTTTCTGTGATGAATGCGGGACACGGCTGGCTCAAGCTCAGCCCGTAGCGGACCCACAGCCGGCCTCGTATGTTCCGCCCGCAGTATCGGCGGACTATCCGTCGCCAAGGATCGCCACGCCGACGTCGGTGGATATTCCCGGGCTTGACCAATTTCCAACGGAAGAAAATGTCCAGGTTCCTCCGGGCGCGCCTGAAGAAAGCGCCGGCCGCGCCCATGCGATGCTTGTCATAGAGCGAGGAGACGGGCCCGGAACCGAGTTTAAGCTGGTAAGCGATGATTCAACGATCGGCAGGTGGGATGCGGATAACGGCGTTTTCCCCGATGTCGATCTTGATGCCTTCGATTCGGATGCAAAGGTATCCCGGCGACATGCTCGTATTCGTCGAATGAACGGCGCCTACTACATCGAGGACCTCGGTTCGACTAACGGTACCTACGTAAACCGCGGGCGGCGGCTGCTGCCGGGTAATTCCCAGCCGCTCAACGACGGTGACGAGGTGATAGTCGGCAAGACATTTCTACGTTTTCAATTAGTGCATTAGGACTAATCACCACATTACCTTCAGAAAGGCGATGATCTTCTGCCATCAATGCGGTACTCAATCCGCGGACGACGAAAAGGAGTGCCGAAAATGCGGCACTTCGCTCGAACCGCTGGGAATCGGCCCGGATGGCGAGGTTGCGTCCGCCGGCCCCGTTGACACCGTTCCCACCGAAGGAAAGCTGGCGGACGATGAGCAGCCGAATCCAAGCGCGGATGAGATCCATTCTGCAGCAGGTGGCCAGGAAACGAGCAGCGGCTCAGTCGAAGATGATGATGATGAGAGCGAGCAGGAACTGGCTCCTATCTCCTCACCGCTGAAAGTCTCTGAGGACGCCTCGGATGTCCCTGTGGTCAAGCCATCCTTCGAGCCCGCTGCCGAGACGCAAGCGTCACCCAAAAAGAAGAAGAAGGAAGCGGATACAGGTGGCAGTGATAGTCGCCGCCCGCTCAAGACACTTTCTTCGGGTGTGCTCCTCAACCGGCGCTACGAGATCGTCAGAAAGATCGGCGGCGGCGGAATGGGAGCCGTCTATCTCGCAAAGGACAACAACCTGAATGGCGTCGAAAGGGCCGTTAAGGAAATGGTTCAGTCCAGCATCGAGGAGGAGCAGCAGCAAAAATCCATCGAAGATTTTCGCCGCGAATCGACGATCCTTTCAACCTTGGATCACCCCTCCATCCCGACAATATACGATTATTTTTTTGACGAGACGGAGGGCAGATTCTATCTCGTCATGAAGTATATCTCGGGGGGTGACCTGGCGGGCAGGCTACGAATGGCTCCCGGTGGGCGTATTGATGAGATCACCGTGACGGAATGGGGAATTCAGATAGCTGACGTATTGTCATATCTGCACGATCTACCTGCGAAGATCGTTTACCGTGATCTCAAGCCTTCGAACGTGATGATCGACGGTTCGACCGGCCGGATAATGCTGATCGATTTTGGTATTGCTCGTTCGATCAACCAGAACCAGGAAAAAGGCGTAACCGCGGTGGGCACCATGGGGTACGCGCCGCCAGAGCTCTTCAGCGGCAATGTAGAACCGCGTTCAGATATCTACAGTCTGGGCTCGACCATGTTTCATCTGCTCACGGGAGCCGATCCGCAGAATAACCCGCTCCTTATCTTCGATTTTCAGAAAAATCCGCGACCGCGACAGATCAACACGCAGTTATCCGATCAAATGGAGCGGATCCTGATGCGGGCGGTCGAGTATAATGCCGAGCACCGGTTTTCCAGCGCCGATGAGATGCGTCACGCCCTTTCTGAGCACCTTGAAAACCTCAAGAGTGGCCGCGTGACGTATGGTATCACCGTCGCTCCAGAGGCGATCGCTCTTTCAAACCAGAATGTTTTCTGCGGATTCTGCGGCCAGCGGATCGTGGCGACAGACATGTTCTGTGCTTTTTGCGGCTCCAAACAGCCCATTGCTCAAGAGGGAATACATAACGCCGCGTATGGCGGAAGCCATATTACTGCGCGACTTGTGATCGATGGGACGGGAGAACTCTCACCTCCGGTATTTTCGCTCGATAAGAATGACAACCTGCTTGGCCGCAGGGACCCGACATCGAATATTTTTCCGGAGGTCGATCTGTCCAAGTTTGACCCGCAGACCAAGATATCTCGGCGACACGCCCGGATATGGAAAGAAGGCGAGCGTTTTCTGGTAGAAGATCTGGGTTCTTCCAACGGCACCCTTTTGATGGTCCGGCATGAGCCTGAGCCTCCCGAGTCGGTCCGATTGCAGCCCCATCAGCCGCATGTGCTTGGGAACGGCGACATCCTTAGAGTAGGAGATACGACACTTAGTTTTAGAGTGAATTGATCTATGGCAGCACTTGCCCCCTCGACCACCGAGGCCCGCAACATTGTTGATTTTTCGCCCGAGGCCGTACACGCGCCATTCATGCTTCGGTGTACCTCTCTGTGTGCAGACTATCTTGTTCTGCTACTCGTCCCTGTCCTTTGGCTAATTCTTGGAAAATATGTCAGCGATAGCGGAAACCCCAGCCTTGGGGCCACAGCGTGGGTTTTGGGCTCTATCGTGTTCATGTTGAATTCTCTGGTCTTGCCGATGTTCATTGGTAAAAGTATCGGAAAGCTTTTGACCGGTACGACAATAGTCAACAGTGATGGCACGGACGTAACGATCGGCCATATTCTCCGGCGCAACGTGCTAGGATACGCGATCACTCTCTTGACTCTCGGGTTGGGTTTTATCTCGGCCGCCTTTAGTACAAAGGGCCGGACGCTGCACGACATTGTGGGCGGAACCATCGTAGTCAGGGCTCGGAAGGTGCTTGTAAGCTGATGGCGGAAATTGTCGTCACACATCCAAATGGAAACGCGGAGAGATTTCCGCTGTCGCGACTTAAGACAACGATCGGCCGAAGCGCTCGCAGCGACATCTGCATTCCCGACGCATTTGCCTCAAGGCTCCACGCCGAGATCCGGCAGGAGGGGGGCTCATTTTTTCTTTCTGATCTTGGGTCGGCGAACGGTACCCGCTACAACGGCTCGCTGGTATCGGACTCGCTGCCGATCCAGTCGGGAGGCGAGATCCAGATAGGCGAGACGCGTATCCGCTTCGAGGATGCCAGTCTTGAACAAAAGAGCGTCAGCGCTACCCTGATCGCGGACGCAACGAACGCTCTCGATCCGTCTAAGACCATCTCGCTTTCTTTCAAAAAGAATCCGACGGCAGACATCATGGACTCCTCAATGTCCTCCCGTACGGACTTGATGGGCCTGATCAGTAAGGTGGGCGTTGCCCTTCTTTCGTCGAGCGGGCTCGACGAAACGCTTAATCAGGTCGCTTCGCTCGTATTTGAAGCAGTTCCGGCCGAGCGTGTCATCCTCATGCTTCGTGATGAAAAGACGGGTGACAAAATGGAGGTCAAGGTCGCGCGCGTGCGAGGCCAGGAAAACCCGCTCGATGAGGTTCGGATAAGCCGGGCGATCATGAGCGAGGTAATGGAGAAAGGGCAATCTGTCCTTACATCCGACGCCCAGCAGGACCCGCGATTCGCGGGGCAGACCCTTGTGCTTCAGGGCATCCGTTCAGTCTTGGCGGTGCCTTTGAGCGTTGATGAACGGCATGTTTTCGGTTTGATCTATGCGGATTCGCCAACTCATCAACATACCTTCAATGGGGAGCACCTCGACATCCTCACGACCCTCGCTTCGGTGGCCTCAATACGCGTCGAGAACGCGAGCCTTCTCGATGAGCGGATCAATCGCGAGCGAATGGAACGGGAACTCGAGCTGGCAACCGAGATCCAGCAGCGCTTTCAGCCCTCAGGCCCCCCGAGTGTCGAGGGATATGAGTTCCAAGGCATCTCATTCTCCTGTTATGAGATCGGCGGCGACTACTACGATTTTATCGAGAGACCCAACGGCAACATTCTCGTCGCACTTGGTGATGTTTCAGGAAAGGGCACCGCTGCGGCACTTCTGATGTCGAGCCTCCATGCGGCTATCCATGCTCAAAGCTCCGCGCAGGCAGAACTTGACCGGATCATTGTGTCAGTTAACGAGTATCTCGCCGAGAATACACCTGCAAATCGTTTCGTAACGCTTTTCTTGGCCGAATTAGATCCGAAAGGGGGAGTTTTGAAGTTTATCAACGCGGGTCACAATCCGCCGCTCCTGGGCAGGGCTGACGGCACCGTCGAACAGCTGGCCTCGGGCGGTCTTCCCCTCGGCATAATGCCGTTTGCGGAGTATGACATGGGGACGATCGAGATGGCTGCCGGCGACGTACTGGTCATTTATTCTGACGGTGTGTCAGAGGCAAACAACCTCGCGGAAGAAGAATTCGGTCTAGATCGATTATCACAAGTCATCCGGGGAAATATAGCCCGCTCAGCGTCGGGGATCCGCGACAAGGTCGAAAGCGCTCTGTCTGAATTCACGGGAACCGCTCCGGCGAATGACGACATCACTCTTGTCATTGTTAAAAAAGTGGCCGAGGCAAAGGCCGCCACGCCCTGACCCATTGTTTGCTCGCGAACATCCAGCTTGGCGCTCTCGCGCCATATTTTTTCTATGAAAACCGCGAGCCTTACAACCGTTACGTTTTTCTGTGTGCTCTTGACATTCGTCCTTCGGTGTTTTCCTCAGGGTGGGCCGCCCATGATCACCGACGACACTGAGACGGTACCGAAGGGGCATTGGGAGATCAATACCGCGTTCACGGTCGAAAGGGGCGCGGACGGTACTCTTTTCGGTACGCCTCTTCTCGATGTCAACTATGGTCTGGGAGAGAGGCTCCAGTTGAAGGTAGAAATTCCGTGGCTCGTTTTGAAGGAAAATGGACATAGCGCAATAAACGGCCTTGGTAACACCAACATCGGAGTTCGTTGGCGGTTCCGCGATGAAAAGCCTCATCATCGGATCGCGCTATCTATATACCCGGCATTCGAATTCAATAATCCGACCTCTTCCGTCCGGCGGGGGCTGGTAGACAAGGGGCCTGAGTTTTTGATGCCGCTTCAGATCCAGACGACGATCGGAAAGTGGGGGATCAATGGCGATGTCGGATATCGATTTAAGCGCGGTCGAGATAACGCAATGTATGGTTTTGTTGTCGGCAGACAGATCAATGACCGGGTCGAGCTGCTCGGGGAGATCCATGGTGAAGGCCCTTTTCGCAAACTTGGTGATAGTGAGGTCGTTTATAACTTCGGTTCACGTGTCGGGATGACGAAACACACGACGCTTATAGTATCGGCCGGGCGAAGTATTCGCCGAGGGTTCGATCCAAAGTTCATAGCTTATTCCGGGATCCAGATCACATTCTGAACGGGTCGCAACCCCGAATGACCAGAACGCCATAATTCCTGGCGTGATCGTCGTCCTGGGATTCATTCTGGCGGCATCTGTTATCGGAGTATGGGTGTGGTTTGCCCGAGAGGTCGGCGAAGGGGAGACTCTCGTTTTCGATACCACCATTCGCGAGGCCCTGCACTCAATTGCGAGTCCCTGGCTTACGAGTCTAATGAAGCTAGTGAGCTTTTTGGGCGCGCCCGTGACCGACACGATCGTAGTCGTCATCTGCCTGGGCGCATTCTTGCTGAAAGGGAAATACCGTTTCGCTGCGTTACTTCTTGGGACGATGTTAGGCGAGGTGATCCTAGACCTTATTTTGAAGGAAGCGTACGCGCGTGTCAGGCCCGAGGCGTATTTTAACTATCCACTTCCGACTTCTTTTAGTTTTCCGAGTGGACATGCGCTCGGTTCGATGTGTCTTTACGGTTGTTTGTGTTGGCTCTTGAAACTATCCGGCGCCGAGAAATGGAAAGTGGCGACCTTCGGCGCCGGGGCACTTCTATTTGTTTTGCTAATCGGGATCTCCCGTATATACCTTGGTGTCCATTATCCTACAGATATAATCGCGGGATACCTTGCCGGCGCAATTTGGCTAACCACTGTGATCGTAGCCGAGAAAATTCTTCGATCGAAGAAAAAGGCTACTTCCCAAAAACCAGCACCATAAAAGAATTTGGGACCATCGGCGCTCGAGGCCGCGGCTGGGCGGCCGTCGGAGCGGGGGGTTCTCCATATTTCGCCGTCGGAAGGTACACCTTGTGCGTTTTTGTATCTATCGCCATTGTACGTGCGCGGATCTGAGTCTTTACATTCTCGACCACACTGTATTTGTCCCGTGAATCCTCGTGGATGATCGTCAGCGTACCGCTGCCGCCATTTGGAGCAAAGATATATTTCAAGTCTGGATCGAACTCCATACCGTCAGTACCTTCACCGGTTGGAACTTCCGCCACGACCTTTCCCGTCCTGTCATCGACAACGATCAGCTGTTTGTCGCACGCGGCGAATAGTCGGCCACTCTTTCGATCGATCGCAAGGCCTGTGGGTCCTTCACCGGGGGCGAGGGGCCAATGAGCGAGAACGGTCAGTTTTTTCGCGTCGATCTCGACTATCTCACTTTTGTCTTCAAGATTGACGAATACCTTGCCTTTCTCGTCCGACACGCCAAACTCGGGCTTCCCGCCAAGGGCTACCGTTCCGACGACCTTTCCGTCCCTCTCACTTATGACCGTGCAGTCGCTGCTCCCCGGGGTGAAGACAAATACCCTGCCCGTTTTTTTGTCGTAGACAAGCGCGTCAGGATTTTTCCCCGTGGGAATTGTCGCCTTTACCGATAGATCCTTCAGAGCGAACATCGTCACGGTGTTGTCACGGCCATTGGTCGTAAAGCCGTACTCAGGGCCGAAGGCGATGCCGTGCACGCCATTCGTCTTTGGAATATCACCGACGACCTTGTCCGTTTCAGTATCTATGACAACGACGTGCGTGCCGTGCGAGACAAAAAGACGCTTGTCCTTAGCATCTGCGATCAGAATGTCCCAGCCGCCGTCACCACCCACCTGAATTGTATCGAGTAGGCGATAGCCGCTTTGGGCGAACGTCGGAAAACAACTGGCTATGAAAACGAAAAAGAGGGCAAATATCGCAAGTTTCATTTTAATGAGATTCCTCCGCGGGTCTATTCGGAAAGATAAGAATACACAAGATGATCGCAACAAGCAGAACACCGGTCGCCGCGTAGCGGCTCAACTCGAGCCCGCCGTCTTCCGTCGGTTTGTCTAAAAGGTCACCGACTACCGCCCCCAGAGGACGAGTAAGGATGAAAGCGATCCAAAACAAAATAGTTCGCGAGATCTTTGTTCCGTATAAAAGGACTACCAAGACGATCATCGCCCCGCCGAATATACCGGCGGAATAGAGATACCCAAGTCCCAGTCCACCCTCGTCACTCGCGACATAATCGCCGAGAGCTGTTCCAAGAGTCTGCGAGAACATGATAGTTATCCAATAAAAGATCTCGCTACGAGCCGTGCGCACGCTGGCGATGTCTATCGTTCCGGTGACGAGGCGCCAAAGAAGTAGGGAACCGATCACGCAGATCAATAAGATCGCTGATCCCCAGTAATATCCAAGCCCTTCTGACCTGGTGAAATAATCGGCCAATGCCGTACCAAGTAGTGTCGTCGCAACGATGGTCGTCCAGTAGATCACCGGATGGAATTTCTTTGCGAAGATCTGTATCGCAACCGCGACAAGGAATATTACAAGGAAGATCGCCGCACCTATCAGATAGCCGTACGTGTGCCAAAAAGCACTGACATTCTCGGTGGTCTCGCCGAAGTAGGACATCGTAAGTGCGTCAGCACCGATCTCGCCAAGCGTGGTGCAAAGGATCTTTATGATCCAAAAACCCAGCGTAATCGCCGGGACCTTACTTACGAAAGTCATCATCTCCGGCGTTATGCCCGAACTCTCGTCAACCTGGACATTAGTAGTGTCAGGATCCATCTTTCCTCCGAATCGCAAAAATGGGGGTAACTTCAATTCTGTTCGGGTCTTAGCGGCGAGTCAAGAGCTAAACCACGCGTTAAAACTTGTTGACCCATTCTTCGACATGAATTAGGATAGAAGTGGCGCCATCTCCTCAAGCGCTTCCCGCCTCATGCCGTCAACTCGCCGTAAGGTAAGTCTCATTTACTTTGTTATTGCAACCCTCCTCCTCGTGGGGCTGGTACCTCTTGTCCTTACAGGCTGGTTCCTCTCCGATCGGAGCGGCAAGGAACTGCGCGCGGCCGAGAACCGATATCAGATCCAACTTGTTCAGGAAAAGGCCAAGCAGATCGAGATGTTCGGCAGGAAGTACGAATCTATTGTCACCGGCATTGCATCGGCGATCGAGCTTTCTCATAACGCGGGGATAGTGTCTGCACCGTCGACTGAAGCAAGGCTTGGGCAAATGCTTAAAGAGAATCCCGAGCTCGTGGCATTGTACATAAAGCCTGCGACCGGCGATGCGCTCTCGGTATTCCGGTCAGAAGTAGTTTCGCGTGAAACGGTAGAGGTTATCGCAGCCGACATCACGCGAACGGATCCACGGTCACGGATACTGGTGGGATCGCCACGAAAACTTCCGGTTTCTAATCAACCGGTAATTTCATTTGCTGCGGACGCCGTCCTGAATGGAACCGCGGCCGCCCGGGTCGTTGCGATCTCTTCCCTGCAGTCAGTTTCACAGAGCGTCGTTGGCGTTAACCCGACGAAAGAAGAAGATCTCTGGCGATCCGGGCTACCCATAGTGTTTGCCGTCGACCAGAATGGCGAGGCGGTTTTCCATCCGGATCCGGCGTTTTCGGGAACTCAACACCCGATGGCCGATCTGAAGATCGTTCAGGAATGGCTGCAAGGCGGCGCACAGGTCCAGTCGGCTTTGGTACCATTCTCTGCCTCATTCAATGGAATAGACCATCAGATGATCGGTGCCTATTCAACAGCCCACGTCGCTGATGGTTACAGCCTTGGCGTAATAACGATGCAGGATGAGAGCCGTGCCCTCGCTTCTGTCGGTGAGATGCGAAGTCAGGCATGGATGATCTCGATGCTCTTCGCAGCGCTCGCGCTCATTGTCGGATTTGTAAGCTCACGTTTCATGACGGCGCCGCTGTTGTCGCTCGTCAACGTTGCCAACCGACTAGGCGCTGGTGATCTTTCCACCCGGGTCAAAACGAATAGCCGGACCGAGATCGGCACGCTGGGCGAGACCTTTAACGGCATGGCGGACCAGATCCAGGAACAGATCGCGGGGCTCGCAAAGGCCGCGGAAGAGAATCGAGAGCTATTTGTCGGAACAGTAAAGGCCCTTGCGGCAGCGATAGACGGAAAAGATAAATATACGCGGGGACATTCTGAGAGAGTGTCTCGGATATCCGTGGCGATCGGGAGGCGCATGGGACTGCCCGCTGATGAGCTCGAAACGTTAAGGATCAGCGCCTTGCTCCATGATGTGGGTAAGATCGCGGTCGACGACGCAATTCTCAAGAAGCCAGCCGCCCTTACCGATGAAGAGTTTGAAATAATGAAGACTCATCCACAGCGCGGATACAAGATCATGTCGCAGATACCGGCAATGAAGGAATTTCTTCCCGGTATGTATATGCATCATGAGATGGTCAACGGAATGGGATACCCTCAGGGCCTCACGGGCGATCAAATACCGCTTCAGGCAAAGATCGTTTCGGTCGCCGATACCTTCGATGCAATGACGATTGACCGTCCATACCAAAAGGGAATGGAACTCCCAGCCGCGCTCGAGAGGCTGCGGAGCTTCGTTGGAACGCGTTACCAATCTGACGTGGTGGAGGCTCTTATCGATGCCTGTAAGGCCGGGGAGGTCGGGCAGGGGATTATCCGGCAGCTTGCGGAAAAACGTGCGGCCGAGATGGAAATTGACGCCATGCTCGATCGACTAGTTGCGTGATGGAGAATCTCGAATCCTTACGATCCGAAATGTGGCAGGTTGAGGCTAACGGCCAGACCTTTGACGCGCCTTTCGCCGAATTGACCCAATGGATCATTGAGGGCTCCGTGTTGCGGATCGATCGCGTGCGAAAGGGAAATCTGCGGTGGATAGAGGCCGGGAAAGTCCCCGCTCTTGTCGAATTCTTCAACGCAAAAGACAAGAATGCTCCGCCCCCGCCGGTGATCACCGCCACGAGGACGGAAGTTCTTGGAGTCGCTGAGGAAGCAAACAGTTTCATTAATGCGACGCCCCCTTCCACTGCCCCATTGCCCACGGGTGATGTGTGCGCAATGCACGCCGACGCAGCCGCGGCCTTTGTCTGCGAGACCTGCAGCAATGCCTTCTGCAAGGCATGTCCGAATTCGTACGGGGGCACCGTAAAGATCTGTCCTTTCTGCGGGGCGATGTGCAAATCACTGGCTGCAGTCGAAAAAGAAAAGGTCCAGACTACACGGCACGCGGGTGCAATGGCGGAAGGGTTTGGATTCAGCGATTTCGGCCGGGCTGTGGCATATCCTTTTCGGTTTAAGTTCAGCCTGTTTTTTGGCGCGTTGTTCTTCATGATCTTCACGCTCGGGCAGTCCGCGGGTGGTTTTGGCGGGGTCTTCATGATCGCGGGCTCACTCATGTGTTTTATGCTCGCGAACACGCTAACCTTCGGGGTCCTCGCTCACACGGTCGATAATTTCGCTCAGGGTAAGCTCGACGAGAATTTCATGCCGTCTTTCGATGATTTCTCGCTATGGGATGATGTGGTTCATCCATTTTTCTTAAGCGTTGGGGCATACATCTCCTCATTTCTCCCGTTCATTGCGGTCCTGCTTGTAGGAATATTTTTTATTGCCGGAAGTATCCGCGACAGCGTCAGCCCACCTCCGATATCGGCGAATCAGGCCCAACAGCTTAAGGAACTCGTAAACCAGACGAAGCAGTCGCAGCAGGATCGGGTCAATTCGATCAATAACGGACAGGTGCCGGTCGCCGGGCCCTCAAATCTAACGGCCCCAGGCGAAGATCAGTTTCAAAAGCTGAATGACCAAATGCTGGAACAGCGGCGCTCCCAACTGGAATCGACACTCGGCAAGAGCCCTGAGACCCTGCAGAAGGAGAAGCAGGGCTACATCCGAAGCGTTCTCGGTTTCGGCGCTCTCTTTCTGGCATTGCTGGCGATTACGCTGTTATGGGGCTTCTTTAGTTTCCCAGCAGCATGCGCGGTTGCGGGATACACGCGCTCGTTTACGGCGACCATCAACCCAAGTGTAGTTCTTGATACGATCAAACACCTCGGCTCAGCCTATGCTCTTGTGCTGATCATGACGTTCCTGCTTGGAGTCGCGTCCGCGATCGTCACCGGAACCCTGAACCTTGTATTGAGTCCGTTCGATTTGCCTACTTTAGGCAACATCCCTGCAAAAGCCCTTGGCAGCTTCGTGACTTTTTATTTCTCAGTCGTGTTCTCATGCATCCTCGGTTACGCAATTTATAAGCGTTCGGACAAGCTGCAGTTGTTTCGTTAGTTCGAGCCTTAGTTTCCAACATGATCGTACGTTGTTCGGCGTGCGATCTTTTTTTATACTCTTTAGTTTGCGGCAAGGCCGCTGAAGTACTCTATGGCGGTCTTTTGGCGCAGAAGCAAGGAAGATAAGTTCTCAAGCTCCGTTCTTGGCCTCGACAAATCTCTCGAGGAGCTGAAAGCACAAGAAGAAGCCGTTGAGCGGGAGATCGGCGTTCGCTTTTCTCGCGCCGTCGAGAAGACTCGCTATTCAATAAACACACGCCTTGACGGCATTTTTGAAGGACGAAAGCAGATCGATGACGCTTTTCTCGAGGAGCTCGAAGAGCTGCTGATCTCCACTGACATAGGCGTCGCTACGACCTTTCGGGTCTTGGATGCCGTTAGGCGAGGCGTTTCCCGCCAGGAAATCACCGAACTCGGTGCTCTGAAGACCGCGATGAAAAAGGAGCTCCTCTCGATTCTTCGTCACTCCGAGGAACGGGGAGTGAATGACGAAAGAAGTGTCGACGACGAGATCAAGCCCTATGTTCTGATGGTCGTGGGCGTCAACGGCGTCGGAAAAACGACAACCATAGGGAAGCTTGCCCAGCGAATAAAGTCCGAGGGCAACGACGTTCTCATCTGCGCGGCGGATACGTTCCGGGCCGCGGCGAGTGATCAGCTTGAGATATGGGCAGAACGCGCGGGCGTTCAGATCGTGCAGCAAAAGCAGGGCACTGACCCTGCCGCGGTTCTATTCGACGCTCTCGCTGCGGCAAAAGCGCGTGAGTCTGATGTACTTATAGTTGATACGGCGGGCCGCCTTCACAATAAATCGAACCTCATGGCTGAACTCGAAAAAATGAAGCGAATTTCGGGCCGAGAGGTACCGGGGGCCCCGCATGAGACGCTGCTCGTAATAGATGCGGTCACAGGACAGAACGGACTTGAGCAGGCACGGCAATTCATGAAAACGGCCGAGGTCACTGGCATTGTTCTCACCAAGCTCGACGGCACCGCCAAGGGCGGCATCGCTGTTGCCATAGCTCAAGAACTGAACTTACCAATCCGTTATGTTGGCATCGGAGAGCAGGTGGATGACCTGATGGTCTTCGACCCGGAGCGCTATGTGAACGGGCTCTTCAACTAGTTTTTTCACTCAAGGAACTTGCTTGGAAAAGGATCTCGAATTTACTCGCCGAGCTTTAGACTTAGCAAAAAGGGGCAGCGGCCTTGTCAGTCCCAATCCCCTTGTGGGGTGCTTGATAGTTAGCGAAGTCGGCGCAATCGTGGGCGAAGGCTTTTATACCTACGACGGCATCGTACATGCTGAGCAGATCGCACTCGACGCCGCTGCCGGGCGGGCCCGGGGAGCCACCGCATATATTTCTCTCGAGCCGCACGCTCATCGCGGTAAAACTCCTCCTTGTACAAAGGCGTTGATCGAGGCGGGTATTCGTCGGGTCGTGTGTCCCATCGAGGATCCAAATCCTCTTGTCTCCGGACGGGGTTTTTCTGAATTGACCGCGGCCGGGATCGAAGTTTCGACCGGTATCCTCGCAAAAGAAGCGGCAGAACTAAATGAAAAGTTTATATGCTGGCACCGTAAGGGGCGGCCCTTCGTACATTTGAAATTGGCCATGTCGCTCGACGGCAGGATCTCGCTGTATAGCACTGTTTCGACAGCCCTCTCCGGCGAGGGGGCACGTTCTCAGGTTCAGAATCTGCGCCACGAGTACGATGCGATCCTTATAGGTGGAAATACAGCATTAGTCGATGACCCGCAACTTACTGATCGAAGCGGCCGGCCAAGGAGAAGGCCCCTGGTCCGTGTAGTTCTCGATAACCGTTTGCAAATTCCCCTCGCCTCATCCCTGGTGGCAACGGCCCGCCACACGCCAACTCTGGTTTTTACTAACGGCAATGATGGGCGGAAAATTGATCATCTCAGAGATGCCGGAGTCGAGGTGATCTTTAGCGACGCTGGCGGGCGCAACCTGAATTGGGTGCTCGCCGAGCTAAAGGAAAGGCAGATCCAAAGTCTGCTCGTTGAGGGCGGCAGCGAGATCGCGGGATCGTTCTTTGATGCGGCGTTAGTTGACAAGGTGACGTTTCTGGTTGCGCCGCTGATCATCGGTGGTCGTTCGGCCCCCGCTGCTATTAGCGGCATGGGTACTGAGTCGCTCGAATACGCATGGCAATTGACGAATATTCGTCTCGATAAGCTTGGGAATGATATTCAGATCACGGGCTATCCTTATCGCGAAAAATGAATCATCGGCCAAAGCGTTCACTCGGACAGAATTTTCTCCGCGATGTGGGCGTCGTTAGGCGCATCGTCGATGCTGTTGGACTCAACCCGGGTGAACGCGTGGTCGAAATTGGCCCCGGAGAAGGGGCACTGACCTCAATTCTACTTGAGCGCCGGGCGGACGTTACTGCTGTAGAATTCGATCGCGAGTTGGTCCTATTCCTTCAGAGGAAATTTGGCGGGCGTGTGACCGTTATCGAGGCTGATGCGCTTTCGGTTGATCTTTCTTCACTTGTTGGTGCGTCCCCCGTGAAGCTTGCGGCGAACCTTCCTTACAACATCTCAACACCGATCCTTCAGCGTCTGATCGACCATCGAGACCTGTTTTCTAGCCTTGTCCTAATGTTCCAGCGGGAGGTTGCGAAGCGGATCACCGCAATGTCAGGAACTCGCGATAGGGGATACTTGACCGTCATTTCCGAAATGGCATTCGACATCGAATATCTCTTTGACGTTCCTCCCGGCGCTTTTTATCCGGTGCCAAAAGTATGGAGCGCCGTCGTTCGACTTACGCCGAAGTCCACCTCACTTGATGAAAAACAATTTAAGGAGCTAGTTAGCCGCGGGTTCACTCATAAAAGGAAGATCCTGGCCAATAATCTCGGCCCTTATTATCCAGATTTGTCGGACATGCTAAGTGTTGCGGGGCTATCGTCGAAATGCCGGGCTGAGGAGCTGTCTCTGGCAGACTGGAAGCGACTGGCCGGCCTCTTACTTAAATAAATAGCCGAAACGGCCTTTGATTTGATTTCTACACCGGAACAATCGTGACTTGAGATTGCTTATGCTGATACCGAACGCATTGGCCACTTCATCCAGGGAATGCTCGCCCGAGTAAACCAAGATCATCGCCATGCGGTCTTTGGTGTTGAGGCACGATAGGACCTTTTCCGCGAGCTGCGAGGCTGAAAGTTGTCGCTCCTGAGAAGCGGCCTCAATATTTCTTACACTTTCGATAAACGCCGTATCCTGATGGTCAAGCTCTGAGAAGAAGCTTTCGGAGCGGCGCTTTCTTTTTCGGAATTCGTCGTAACACACGTTTACTGCTATGCGGGTCAGCCACGCCGGAAATGAGTTCTCCTCGTTACCTCTGAACTTTTTCAGCGAAAAAAAAGCTTGAGTGAATGATCGCTGGACCATTTCCTCGATCTCGTTCTGGTCTCGAAAGAAGCGGCTCACTATCCGTATTAGCGGCCGCTTGTATTTTTCAAATATCTCCGCAAATGCGGAGTCATCGCCATCAAGGACCGCGTTAACGAGATGAAGGTCAGCCGTCGGAGCCTCCTCGGAAAACTCCACCGCCTGAAATTGCGTCTGGGTCTGCAAGCTTATCTTCAGTGCCTCGTCGAGCATTTTCGATATTTTTGCCGGCTAATACAAACTTGCTTTATTCGTCTCTTGGCTGAGGTCCAGCTTCTATTCGGTACCCGCTGGGCACGGTAAACAGGTCAGCAGACGGCTCACCACGTTTGATGTTAATGAGCTTGAAAACGTGTTCCCCTCCCAAGGGATCAACATGGCGAGACATCACCATTACGCCTAGCTCGGGCGAAAACCAGATCTCGGTTACCACCTGCAGTGGCTTATCGTTCCCGATCTGCCCGGCGGGTATCTCGAAGGTCTCTCGCGTTCCTTCGCAACTGACTCCCTCGATCGTCTTCGTGCCAAGCGATTCTGTTTTTGTGCCATTCGGTGCCGGCGGCTCCGAAGGAGGCGGAGGGCCAATGTGATTTTTGTGAGCTATTTTGTTATTCGTGTCGAGAAAATACTGCGTCTTCGATCCAAAATCGTTAATGAACACGAGCATTTGGGGCTTATTGTCTGAACCCACGACTTTGAACCCGCCCACCTGCTCGAGCGGCTGTTCGCGGCGGGTCCTACCTGCAGTATCGCGATAGAAGGCGCCATGCATCTGCTTTGTGACCGTCGAACCGTCGTACAGGCGCCTTGTGTCTTCGAATACGCTCTCCGCCGAGAATGGCTGTCCGGTGATCAGTTTGTCGCCGAATCGAAGCTCAGCTCCGATGAACTCAGCGTTTGGTGCAGGCGGAGGAGGAGGTGGCATGTCCGGCGGCCCATCTTGGCGTTTGGGTGGGCGTGCTTCATCTTTGGTCAGGGCTCCGTCGCCGTTCTTGTCCATCTCGTTGAATGTGCCGCGCACGATCGCCGTGAATTCGTCCTTCGTGACGTTTGCATCGCCCTTCATGCGACCTTCGAAAAAGAAGCGGGGAAGAAGACGCTTATCATCGTCGGGTCCGTCGCCTGGGCCATTTGGACCACCCGGCCCTGTCCCCTGGCCCATCATCCCGCCGCGAGGCTGCCCTGGCATACCACCACCAGGCCCGTTGACGTTCGGCCGCGGGCCGTTTGGCTGACCACCATCCGGCGGACGAGATTCGCTCGGCTCGATCGTGCCGTCATGGTCGCGATCAAGTTCGTCGAACGTACGAGCGATCGCTGAATTCAGTTCGTCATTATCCAGCTGCCCATTCTTATTAGTGTCGAGTAACTTAAGCCAGTCACCGGGCTGCCCGCGGCGCTCCAGTCCTGGACCCCCCGGCCCGTTTGAACCGCCACCAAAGCCTCCGGGACCTTGCGGCGGTTGCGGGCGTCCGCCTCCGGGCTGGCCCGGCGGCTGTGCGACCGTCGCAAAGCTTGCGAGGATAGAAAAGATGAATGCGACTATTAGTTTGTTATTCATTGTCCACTCCTAAAATTACTGGCGAATAAATCTGATAGCTCGCGTAAGCCCGTCATCACCGAGAAGCACCTCGGCGTCAACAAGCTCTGACGGCTTGGGTACCGATTGAACGAGGCCGACCGATACCATCATTGAACTCGGGACTTTGACTCTCAGGATCTGACCGCTTGAAGGATCCTTAGCGTACGACAATGCAATGAAATCTGTTTTGAACTCAGGCGTGTGGCTACGCTTCGCGACCGTAGCGGAATGTTCGGCCGTTCGTCCTGCATACTTCCTTTGAGGAATCGAGGAATAGGCGGCCTTGGTCTTATGTACGGCGACCAACGGCTCGGCGGGCGCGTCATTAATGGACGGATCTCTCGAAACAGCGAGCGAACGCGTAACCAATTTCGCATTTTCACCATTGAGCGTGTTGTTCGGCCTAAGGACCACCACTGACAAGAATAGTGCGGCCACCGCCGCAGTCGGTCCCGCGATAAGCAGCCAACGCTTAAGCTTTGACACCGGGGGCCAAGGTGTCTTGCGAGCGGAACGCTGTGCTTCGATCTCTCGCTTGACCGACCACCATAGCTGCGGTGAATCGGCGATCTCCTCAACGACGGGTTCGGCGGCCGTCGAGTCAGCGATGAGCTGCCGCATTACGCGATCGAATCCCTTATCCTGAAAGTCTTTGCTTTCCATATCTTTCGACCCCAAATTTCGGTGTCAGGCAAGAGACGCGCGGCAAATGCGTTTGGTTTCGAAAAAATACAACATATTGAAAACATGGCGCTTTGGCGGCGTTCGGGGTCCCGCACGCTGTGCTATACTGCACAATTCGGCAGAGCTTCGAATGGCAAACAAGATAGAGATCATCCCTCTTGGGGGCATCGGTGAATTCGGGATGAATTGTATGGGGATCCGATACCGCGACGAGATGATCATCGTCGACGCCGGTATGGGATTCCCCGAGGAAACGCCATATGGTGTCGATATCTCTATTCCAAACTTCGATTTCCTCGAGGAATACCGCGACGATCTGACGGCGATAATCCTCACCCATGGACACGAGGACCACATCGGCGCTCTGTCTTATATCCTTCGTAAATTCAATCTTCCGGTTTACTCGTCGCGGTTCACTCTCGCGTTAACGGAAAAACGCCTTGAAGAATTCGACATGCTCGGCGACGTGCTCCTCCATCGGGTGAAGGCTGGAGACAGGATCACGATCGGAGAGTTCGACGTTGAGTTCATTCACGCCTCGCATTCATTGGTAGAATGCTTCTCGCTTGCCATTCATACACCGGTCGGAACGCTTATTCACACGGGCGATTACAAGATCGATGACACCCCTGTGATCGGTAAGCCATACGATCTGAAAATGCTTGGACGCATTGGGAGCGAGGGCGTCCTCGCGTTACTTTGTGACTCGACAAATTCGACCGTACCAGGCCGGACGCCGTCCGAACAGGCCGTAATTCCAGCGTTCAGGGAAATATTCGAGCAAACAGATGGGCGGCTATTTGTTTCGACGTTCTCGTCCTCGCTTCACCGCCTGCAGATCATATTCGATATCGCTCACGAGTTCGGCAGGAGGGTATGCGTGCTCGGCCGATCGATGCAGAAGAACGTAGAGATCGCCAGCGAGCAGGGAATCCTGCAGATCCCTCACGACACGCTGATCGACCTCGGCGCCTCCCGCGCTCTGGATGATGATGAGATCTGTTACCTCGTGACAGGCTCTCAGGGAGAGATGCGGGCCGCCCTTTGGAATCTTGCCACCAGCACCTACAAGGGAATGGAAGTTGGAACAGGCGACACCGTCGTCCTCTCGGCCCGCATAATTCCCGGAAATGAAAAGAACATCAGCCGTCTTATAGGCCATCTCTACAAGCGAGGCGCGAACATCATCGAAGAAAAGCGCCGTCTGATCCACGTGTCAGGCCATGCCTCGCAGGAGGACATTAAGATCATGGTCGAGACCGCGAAACCTCGGTACGTGGTGCCCATCCACGGTGAATACCGAATGCTGTTTCGGCAAAAGGAGTTCATCAAGAATCATGTCGCGGGGTACTCAGACGAAGACATTATTCTTATCGAGAATGGCAACGTGCTCGAGATCGATGAGTACGGCGCCCGGGTCGTTGAAACCCACGAGCTTCATAAGACGTTTATCGATGAGGAATCGATGGAAGAGATCGAATACGACATCATCCGCGAACGCAAGCGTCTCGCGTACGGCGGGACGATCTCGCTGGTCGTGACGGTCGACAAGAAGGCGCATCGGCTGATGGGCGAACCTCAGATCTCTTTGAACGGCGTTGCCGGCCTGGACCCAACCAACGGATTTGGAGCCGACGCAAGACAAGCCGTTGCCGAGGCCATTCGCGATATGAAGCCCGAGCAGATCGCGGACCGGACCGTATTCAAAGAGAATCTGCGCCTGCACCTGAAGCGATACGTTCAAAAAGAACTGGGTACCAAGCCTGTTATCATCACAACCGTCGTTGAGGTATAAGCCCGCTGTTGAGAGACCAGCTTCTTAAACTCGAGGAGACATCCCGGCTGCTGGAGCCTTCGGTCCATGACCGCGAGAACGTGCGCGCCGCGGTTGTTGACTATGCCGAGAAGTTCCTTAATCAGATCGATTACGCGAGAGCATTTAATGTTTCCGAAGACAAAGGCAGCCACCTGCTTGATTCGCCCATTTCGGAAGATGGGATCAGCATTGATGAGGCGCTCGCACTCGTAAAAGAGAACGTCGACACACCCGGCCTCAACCCTGCCTCCGGGGGGCACCTCGCATACATCCCGGGCGGGGGAATCTACTACTCGGCCCTAGGCGATTACCTGGCGGATGTGTTCAACCGGTACTCGGGGATCTTTTATGCGAGTCCTGGTGCCGTGCGAATGGAGAATATGCTCATTCGCTGGATGTGTGACGTGGTCGGCTATCCCGCTGGCGCTAGCGGCAACCTTACCACGAGCGGAAGCCTGGCGAACCTGATCGCCATCGTCACCGCCCGTGATGCAAAAGCGATCAAGTCCGCGGAAGTGGCCAGATCGGTCATCTATCTTTCAAAGCAGGCACACCATTCTGTCGACAAGGGAATTCGTGTAGCGGGACTAGGTGAATGCGTTATCCGGTACGCACCGGTCGATGATCGTTTCAAGATGGTCCCTTCCGAACTCAGCCGTCTGATCGAGGATGACAAAGCGGAGGGCCTGAAGCCATTTCTTGTAGTTGCTTCGGCTGGTACAACCGATGTTGGCGCGATCGATCCGCTGCCCGAGATCGGTTCGATAGCCAAAGAGCACGGCCTTTGGTATCACATCGACGCCGCTTATGGCGGATTTTTCATACTCACTGAGGAAGGAAAACAGAAGCTACGCGGCCTGCGCCTGGCAGACTCTATAGTGATCGACCCGCATAAGGGACTCTTCCTGCCGTACGGTCTTGGTGTCGTCCTCGTAAAAAGCGTTGATGATCTAAAGCGTTCATACGCCTTTGAGGCGAGCTACATGCAGGATGCGTTTGCCGGCATCAATGAACTGTCTCCCGCGGAACTGTCCCCCGAGTTAACAAAGCACTTCCGCGGAATGAGATTATGGCTACCTCTCAAGCTGCACGGCGTCGCACCTTTCAGGGCATGTCTCGAAGAAAAACTGTTGCTGGCAAAATACTTTCACGCTGAGGTCCAGAAGATCGGCTTTGAAAGCAAGGTGGACCCTGAGCTATCGGTCGTAACCTATCGCTACGTGCCGGCGTCGGGCGATGCAAATGAATTCAATAAGAGACTCCTCAACGAGGTCGTAGCCGATGGGCGTATCTTCATCTCATCCACAATGCTCAATGGCGAATATACCCTCCGTTTTGCCTGCCTGGCTTTCCGCACGCACCTAAAACAGGTCGATACTCTGCTTAGCGTCCTAAACGAGAACGTTAAGCTCCTAATGGAAAACTAGCGGTCATTGCTATTCCTGAGTGATCTTTACCTGGCCGGGTGCCGATGCGATCGTAATGCATTGACCCTGTTGATCGGTGATCACCCACCAATGTCCAACAAAGCTCCGTTCCGTCACCTTTTGTCCGGTGGATATGTCCGTGTACTTTTTCCGGTTGCCATCGAAATCGATCCAATTAGCGACTACAGGCTGCCCGGTCGCGTTCTCAAGTAAAAGGTCGCCGGGTGCGGTAACCTCGCGCCCGGACTTGAGATCTTTCTCATCCGAACACGGGCGCCTTTCTCCGCCCTTCGAAGCCTGCGGAGCGGCCGGTGACGACGAGACGCCTGGCGTTGGAGCGGTACTTTTTGCGTTGTTTGTAGAATTCGAAGTGGTTGGACTGCAACCCAATGCCGCCATCACAACGATGGACAGAGACAACATGATCGCCAAACCATTCTGACGAGAGACCATCTTAGATTCCTCCAGTTGTAACGGAAGTTTGATTTCGCAAGAAGCCTACTCCCGATCCTACACAATGTCCATCTTCGCGCCCATCGGCAGCCTCTGATAAACTTGCCCACCTAGCTATGGATTGGAAAGGAAAAACTGTCTTCCTGACGGGTGCTTCGTCTGGGATCGGTGAAGGTATCGCGCTGGCACTCGCCGCTAAAGGAGCGGCACTGGGACTCGTAGCACGGCGAAAGGAGCTTTTGGACGAGCTTACCCGAAAGTGTACCAAAGCCGGAGGGGCCGCGCGGGCCTTTGAATGCGATGTCGTAGACGCGGATGCTCTGGGGCGCGCGGCAGAGGATTTCCGCAAAGAGTTCAGGCACATCGATGTCATGATCGCGAATGCGGGCATTAGCGGGAAGAGCGACGAAACAAAACAACTCATGCCGGAGGCGGTCAAGCGGGTGATCGATACCAATTTGATGGGCGCGGTCAATGCCGTTCACGCCGTCCTTCCCGATATGC
>JAFAOW010000148.1 GCA_019247455.1 Acidobacteriota bacterium
GCCCATACGTCTAGGACGCTCATATTCTGCTGAACGTCGAAGTAGTGCGAATTGACCGAGCCCGCACCGGATTTCGACGGATCATAGTTGATCGTAAAGTCCTGCTCCGGAGCCGTTACATCCGTGAACGACGCGTTGAAGGTCGGATTCGAGAAATTGGCATAACCCTTCTGCCGGTGAAAAGCCTTGTCCACCGCCGCGTACGCGTTGAGATAACCGGCCCCGACCTCAAACTCCTCGTAACCGGGCATCCTTGTAGCGGTTTCCTGGATGATCTGCTTGATCTCGTCCGGGGTCAGCGTAGGGTCGGCGTCAAGCATCAATGCCACCACACCTGCGGTGAACGGTGTCGCCATCGACGTACCGGATTCCGATGTGTAGAAAGGCAGATATTGTGTCGGAACCTCCGTATCGCCGAGATTCAGTGCGTTCGTCAGGCCGGTGACGGCACGCACCGATTGAATGTCGGACGTGAAGCCATATTCGGCCTGACTGTTAGCAAAGAATCTGCCGGTTCCTGGTGCCGTGATCGTCGGTGCCTCGTTATCATTCGATGGGTCATTGTCCGACAGGCGCTGATCCTTCGGGATGCCTCTGGACGAAAAGCCCGCAAGCATGCCGTCCTTGGACCCCGCGGCCACGCCGATCACCCACGGCGCCTGAGCATATGAACTCATCGTCGCCTTTCCGGGGCCTTTGTTGTCGGCCGAGAAGAGGACAGTGATGTTGTAATCGTCGTGCGCCCTTTTCGCCGCGACCATTATCGGATCATTTGGGTCAAAGGGTTCGACGCTGACAGGCCCGTATGAGTTCGAGACTACCCGGATCTTATAAAGGTCTGCGTGCGAAAGCATGTACTCCCATCCCTCAAGGGCGTTAAGCACGAGAATGACGACACCGCCGCCTGAGCCGACGATCTTCGCGCCCGGCGCAACGCCCGCATAAAGACCAGCAGACTGTGCACCGATGCCGCCGATTATTCCCGCGCAGTGGGTCCCATGGCCAACGTTGTCAGTGTCGGGTATATTCTCGACCGACTGACCCGGGATGAATCCTGCGACTGGCACACCGCCGATGGTGAGAATGTTGGCGTCCGTGGTCGCGATGATGCGCTGAGTGTTCTGAATGACCTTGCTGCCGAACGGCAGGTCGGCGTGGGTCGCGTCGATGCCCGAGTCGATGAGCATAACCGAGAAATCGCCGCCTCCATTCACACGCATGCCCTGATTAAGCGCCATGAATCCGGGGTCGGACCTTAGCCGATCAACGCCGGTGATAAGCCTCGCGTGGTTCAGATGATAGGCGAGTTGGTCATTCGACCAGATCGACCTGACCGTGCTGTTGTTTTGCAGCGCGCGAACCTGGCCGGCCGTAGCGTTCATCGCGACCATTCCGAGCTTTTGAAACGTTATCGCGTTGACCACGCCAAGGCTCTTGAGCAGATTCAGGTTTGCCAGGCTCAACCCGCTCTTGTCGGTCTTGAACGAAACGATTACAACGCCGGCACTTTGCGTACTGCTTAACGTCGGAAGCAGGGACTTCAGCGTCGGGCTAAGCGTTGCAGCAGAGGCTGAAAACGCAACCATCCCTACGAATGCGAGGGCGAGAAGAGAATTGCGGACCGCTCGAAAGATATTGATTTTCACGATATTTGGCTCCTAAATAGTTTTCGCAGGAGAAACTAGAGCCAGGGTATCGGAGTGTCTTTGAGAAATACTTGAGAGCAGGGAGTAAGACTTGAGGGAAACTTGAGGCTAAAGCTTAGGCAGTTTTGAGCAATTCCTGATAGATGCGGCGGGTCTCTGCGGAGGGTTCGATGCCAAGCTCATTTTTGAGCAAGGTGCGCAGGGCGTCGAACTGCTCTTTAACTGCGGCGGGCTTACCTTGGACTGCGTGGACCTTCATCAAAAGACGGTGCATGTCCTCACGATACGGATCTTCCCTCAAGAGGTCTCCGGCATAGCGTATGACGTTGTTCCACTTCTTCTCAGAAAATGACAGCTTGGCCATCGCACCAACCACACGTAGAAACTGTTCAGAATAGTAAGTCCTGCGCTCTTCTGCCCATGCGTCATAAATGCCCGGCATGAACTCGCCGCGGTATAGCCTGATCGCGGCCTCTAAGCTTTCACGAAGCTTGTCATTGTCCTTGTCCCGCTTTGCGTTCTCCGCATCGACAATGTACCGTTCGAAATCCTCCGAGTCGATCGAGTAAGACATCTCAGGGTTCAGCAGGTAAGCACCGTCCCGAAAAATAAGAAAATTCTGCTTGAACGCCTGGCGGCTGTTCAGCGCTTTGCGGATGTGAGAGATAGTCGGATGGAAGTTTTTCTCGACCGTGGCCGGATCCTCGTCAGGCCAAAAAGATTCGATCAAGACATCTTTTGCGATCCTCCGGTGCTTGCTCGTTGCGACAAAGCAAAAGATATCCCTCGCTCGCCTCGTGGTCCAAGCGTCGGGCGCAAAGGACTTTGAAGGATCGCGGTAGATGTCAACAGGCCCGAGAACGTTGACGGTCAAGTCGGTGACGGGTACAAGAGCGATCTCCGCCGCGGCGGCACGATCCGCTGATGCCGGTTTCGGCTTTTCGTCGAGAACATTCCGCAGGTCCACGGGCAGCCTGCCCGCGATCTCCTCTTGAGCAAAAAGCTGCTTGTTGCGCCGCATTTCGCCCCGAAGCCAATGGTCGTAGTCGAACCTCGCGGAGAGGTCGATCACCCGCTGCAGCGGCTCAAGAGATTTCGCTGCGTCGCCCAAAAGGAAATACGTCTCCGCAAGGTTCAAGGAGGCAAGTGCCTCATCGTAATAATGATTGTTCGCCTTGAAGAACTCGAGGACCGATCGGATCTCCGTCACCAGACCGTCCAAGCTGCCCTCGGAAAGACGCACGCGGGTAAGGAGCGAACGCGCTGTAAAGACGCCCGCTTCGTTTTTAGCTGCAGTGCGCGATTCGATGAGATTCTCAAGCAGTGCTCTCGCTGTCACAGCGTCACCAGTTAGCAGACTGAAGCGCGCGAGTTCCTCATCCAGCTCGCGTGAAGCTATCTCGACCTCAGCATCATCATATGCCTTACGAGCGCGCTCGTAATACTCAGCAGCGTGGCCGAAATCTGCCTTCTCACGATAAAGGTTGCCGTATGCCTCGAATATCTCACCAAGATGAACCTTCAAGTTATAAAGCTGACTCAGCTCAAGAGCGCGTTCTAGGTGGCGCTCCACTTCATCGAACTCACCGCGATACTGATGAAGCCGCGCCACGTTAAGGTGCCCGATCGCCTCCTGTGGGAGTTCGTTTCCACGCTGCGCATCACGAAAGATGCGTTTGAACCATCGAAGGGCCTCACCGAAGTCGCCCCTGAAACCGGGTGCAAGGGCGAGGTTGTGAGTGACGAGTCTTATGTAGTGCTCGTTTGATAATTTTTCGGCAAGCTCGAGCGCAAGACGAAATTGACGCTCTGCTTCGGCCCAATTTCCAGTCCCGACCAGACAGAGTCCGCGCGTATTCGTGCACTTCAGAAAGGTTTCGGAATCCTTTGAGACGAGTCTCTCGGCCTTATCGAGCAATTCAAGCGCCTCTTTGCTTTGGCCGCGGCGACGGGAAACGCTCGCCAGCGAATGAAGGGCCTCCGCTTCGCCGGTATTGTCCTTAGCTTTATGAAGGAGTTTGATCGCCTTATGCAGCAGCGCGGCCGCTCGGTCGCCATCCCCCTGAAGCCGCGCTACTTCAGCGCGGTATTGCAGCGACCTTGGATATTTCTCAAGGAAGTCATCCGGGATCCTGTCGGCAGAAAGTGCAAGCGATGTGATCGCACCGCCCATAAGCCACTCGTTCCCGTTAACCGCGATGATCTCTGCGGCACGGTCAAAGATCTGAGCGTCGATCAGATAGGAGATCGCCGTTTCCCAACGCCGCTGGGAAAGGAAATATTCAGCGACCCGCTCGCGTTCTGCGGCGACTTTTCCATGGCCTATCTCCGAACGCAAACGGCGCAGGAGAAAATCTCGAAAAAGAGGATGGAACCGATAAACTTCCGACGCCCCGTTTTCACCTCCGACGGTAAGAAAAACGTTCTTCGCGGCCAGTTTCGGAAGGACAGCTGAACAACGCATCTCCGGGAAGAGACCGCTGCAATCCTCGAGAGGCATGGACTCTAGCACTGATAATCTAAGCATCAGCTGCTGCGTTGCGTCCGGTTCCCGAACAAAGACTTCCTCAGCAAAATAATCGAAAATATCCCTCTCCGAACGCTGCAGGATCGCCCTCAGATCCGGAGCGGGCGCCGATGAAGCCCCGAGCATCTCCTGCTCGGCCAGTTGCCGGACAAGCTGCAGCGCCGTGATCCAGCCATGGGTACGGTCGCGGTAAACTGCAAGTTCATCATCTTGCAGCTCAACATGAAGTGTCTGACGGAAAAGCTCGCGAACTTCTTCGTCGGTAAAAAGAAGATCGTTACGAGTAACTACAAGCGCGGAAGATTGCGTCTTTCGTCGAGCGATAGCGAGTGGCGGCAGATCCCGGGTCGTGATTATCAAATGGAGGATGTCCGAGGAATACTGAATGAGCCGGTCGACGAATTGATGAACGGGCGTGTCGGTACCGAGATGGTGGTAGTCGTCCAACACCACGATGAACGGCTGCTCGACCGATTCCAGCATTTCATTGATAAACAGATCCGCCGCCCGTTCAGGGAAACGCAGCAGATCCCCACCGGCTTCCGCAAGATAGGGTCGAACCGCCTCGCCAAACTCGGGAACGAATTGGCTGATGCCTTCTGACAGGTATCCCAAAAAAGTGAAGGGATCGGCGTCTGTGTGATCAAGCTGATACCACACGCTTGATCGTTGTTGGCGCCCGATAAAATCTGCGACAAGTGTGGTCTTTCCACAGCCGGCGTCAGCCGCGACAATAGTGATGGGAGAATTAAGATTCGCCTCTAGACGCTCAACGAGACGCGGCCGCGGCAACTGGTCGGATACGGCGCGCGGTACAAGTAACTTTGTGCGCAGAAAGAAGTTACGTCGCTGCATTCATTCCCTTTTTCGCTCGGGGAGCTCGAAAGGTGGTGTGGAGATTATTGCATAAAAGTGCGAAGGCGTACCTAATCCGCAGCGGCGGCAACGTAATCTACGATCTTACCGATGCGTCCGAAGGAATGTTTTTGCGCAGCCTTAGCGAGAGCTGAACGATGACCCCGGGCACGCAAAAAAGCTTCGGTCTCAGACGCGTCGAAGACCAACACTTTTTCATCTATGACATTCAAAAGCTGCTTTGAACGCAGCCGCCACAATGGAAGCGGCGGCTTACTCCGGCAAGTGAACAGGAGATGAATATCTGCCCCGACCGAGAACAAAAGGTGCTTGAAAAGATCAGAAAACCATGGCGCGTCAAAAACGTGGTGAATGTCATCCAGTACGAGGAGGCGCGGGTCGGCGCTCGTCTTATCAGTTTGGAGCACGTCATTGAGAAACGCCGATATCGTTTCTTCGGATACTGTTCCCGGGGCCATCGGAAAATCCGTCTTCGTGTCGAGCATAGAGCGAACCGCGGAGCAGAAGTATTTGGAAAAAAGCTGCCAGTCGATGTCCGTCGCCTCGATGGAGTACCACCCGACGCGGCCGTATCGCCGTGCTACGTCTGCAGCGGCGGTCGTTTTTCCAGTCCGCACCCTGCCGGAGATCATCGTTCCATTGAATTGATTCAGCGATCTCGATAGAAGTTCGACTATACGCGGCCGTTGGAACATATCTTCGCTGGCAGGTACGGCCAATTTTTCTGCGAATAGAAGAAGATCGGTTGAGGAGATCTTGCCGGTTGCCGCCAGGGACGAGTGGTCAGCCTCGGTGAAGTTCTCAGTAGACAGGGCTTCATCCTCGTATGCCAGGGGTGTCATCATACCGACCAAATATTAATGAACAAAACTTGAGGAAAACTTGAATTTTGTGGCTAAGCATCGATGCATCAAAAAAATTTATGGCGGGTCCTCAAGTTTTTCTCAAGACGCGCGATTTACATTGGTCTTGCGATCAAGGCCGGATCTCTGGTCACTTTCCCCCGGATGCTTGTTCGAAGGATCTGAAGGAGTTGATCATATGAAGAAGTACCTTTTCGTTATCGGAATGATATTGGCTGCGGCGAGCTCCGCTTTCAGCCAGAAGAACAAGAATGGCGATTCTGCACCAGCCATCAACGCGAATTCAAGCGTTCAGGCGGCGTTACAGAACAGTGTCGACGTAAGATCGGCCAAAGTCGGCGACCAGATAGTCTTAAAGACCACCCAGGCTATCAAGCAGAATGGCCGAACGGTCGTCGCAAGGGGAAGTGAGCTTATTGGGCACATAACTGAGGTGGCCCGGCGTAGCAAACAGAATGGGGAGTCCCGAATCGGGATGGTTTTCGACCGTCTGAAGGGGAACGACCTTTCGACACCGATCACTGCGACGATCGTTTCGATCACGCAGGCTCACGCAGGCGGCGGCGCCGATGATCTTGGTTCAGCGGACGTAATGGGTTCATCGAGCGGCTCAGGACGGGTTTCGTCGGGCGGCAACTCTGGCGAAGGCGGCTTACTTGGCGGTGGCGGAGGCCTTCTCGGCGGCACCACGAATGCGGTTGGAAACATCGTCAATACATCGGCAAGTACGGTTGGCGGCGTCGCCACTACTGCTGCAGGGGCGGTCGGCAACACGACCAGGAGCCTGGGCGGCACGCTAAGCGGCATCCAGATATCGTCTTCTGCATCGGCTTCCGCAAATGGATCGTCTACGCTCTCGTCGAGGAATCAGGATATTCGTTTGGAGAAGGGAGTTACGTTTGATCTGCTAGTGAGCGGATCGATCGACAAATAGTCTTGTTTTTACTAAAGGGTGTGTGCTTATAATTGAATACGCCCTCTTTTTCGGCCATTTTGTGCTCCCAGGCTCAAAATGGTCTTGTCTGACTTTGTGGCCTGTTTGGCCATGGCTCTTTAATGAAGAAGTTCGCTGCCATTTGCGCCCTATTGGCACTTGTATCGAATGCCCTCGCGGGTATTGTTGTCGAGCGCTCTAATGGGATCACGCTGACCGGCGC
Organism: Acidobacteriota bacterium; assembly: GCA_019247455.1. Lineage (GTDB taxonomy): Bacteria > Acidobacteriota > Blastocatellia > Pyrinomonadales > Pyrinomonadaceae > OLB17. The sequence continues at coordinate 7,070 of JAFAOW010000148.1, forward strand.
CGACGGGATCCAGTACGTCGGGATGAACGGCATTTCACTGACGGGTGCTGACAGCCTACTCACGTTTCAGTCGAACGGCATTACGTTGACCGGTGCTGACGGCATAACCTTGACAGGTGCTGACAGCATTCCTCGCGTCACGACGAACGGCACTACATATACCGGGCCAAACGGTATCACGCTTACGGGTGCTGACGGCATCACGCTTACGGGGGCTGACGGGATCACTCTCACGGGTGCGGATGGCATCACACTGACCGGCGCCGACGGCACGCAGTACAAGGCAGACTCGATCCTTATTCGGAAGCCGGACGGAATAACACTCACCGGAGCGGACGGCATAACGCTCACCGGAGCCGATGGTATCACCCTGACCGGGGCCGATGGGGTAAACAACACCACGCCGAATGTCGTCTCGGTAGCCCGGGCGAACGGGATCACTCTGACCGGGGCGGATGGGATAACGCTGACGGGCGCTGATGGGATCACTCTGACCGGAGCTGACAGCATCGCTGGCATGGGTCCGGGGGGCGTGATCTTCGATACCAGCGCGCCGAACGGAATCACGCTTACCGGTGCTGACGGCATAACGCTTACAGGCGCCGATGGTATTACCCTAACAGGAGCTGACGGAATCACCCTGACCGGGGTGGATGCTGCGGTCGCCGGGATATCGAACGACGCCGGCCTTCAGGGTTTTGATCCCGAACTCGCGGCGTGGCTGAATCAGGCTACAGACGACAGCTCGGTAAACGCCATCGTCGTGTATCACAACACGGTCACCGACGCCGATCTCGATGCGCTTCGCCAGATAGGCATCCTTGGCGGTACTCGGATGCGGGCCCTACCGATGGTGTATGTCACCGCGACTCGAAAACAGATCATTGCCATATCACACCTCCGCTCAGTACGCTCGATCTACGGTAATCGCACGCTAAATTTCAACTCGGATCCTTATTTCAGCTCGACGGGCGTTCAGCGCGTAGCCACGGATCGCGACCTCATTAGATCGAACGGCGGGCTTCCCGTCAGCGGCCAGAACGTAACTGTTGCCGTGCTTGATACCGGGATCAATTCGCTGCACGGCGACCTTGCCGGAAAGGTCGTGCAGAACGTTCGTCTCGCAGATCAGCAGAGCATACCCTCGGGATTCAACTATCCTCTGCCGATCGAGGGTCTCCCGAATACTGACCTTGCCGGGGGCCATGGAACCTTTGTGGCAGGCGTCATCGCTGGAACCGGAGCAGCGTCGGGCGGTAAGTACGCTGGCGTAGCGCCGGGTGCAAAACTGCTCGGACTTAGCGCCGGCGATGTAAACCTGATCAATGTACTTTCTGGGTTCGACTATCTGCTCGACAAGGGCGCGGCATATAACGTGAAGGTCGTTAATTGCAGCTTCTCGGCAAACACGGTTTTCGATATGAACGATCCGGTGAACATAGCCACAAAGATGCTCACCGACCATGGTGTCAGTGTCGTGTTCTCGGCAGGGAATACCGGGCCTGGCAACGGAACGATGAATCCCTATGCCGTCGCACCATGGGTCATCGGCGTCGGAGCGACCGATCAGATGTCGAAGCTTGCCGGCTTTTCATCACGCGGTGATTTTGGGGACAGCATCCAGCATCCATTTATCGTCGCGCCGGGAGTCAATATAGTTAGTCTGCGGAACTTGCCTACCTCGACCGGGCTGACGGGTCTCGCCGGAGCAGATCTGCAGAGGTTGTCGCCCGGCGAATCGCTCTACTACACTACCGCGAGCGGCACATCGTTCTCCGCGCCCCAAGTAGCGGGTGCGATAGCACTGATGCTCGATGCTAACCCCGATCTGACCCCTGCGCAGATAAAAGACATACTTGGACGCACCGCAACGCCTTTGCCGAAATACTTCTTTCACGAGACTGGTGCGGGAATGCTGAATACCTATGCGGCGGTGCTCGAGGGAGCTTTTCGTGATCGCGTGATGGGCGGCTTCCGCTCGGTATCATCAGGATCCGGCGTTCGGTTCGAGACAAATACAGTACAGAGGTTTACGCAGACGGTGGGGCCGTCGTCAGCTATATCAAGCAACATTTCACTGCCGCAGAACGTGGTTCAGGCTAGCGTGAATATTGCATGGGGTCTTGGTCCGAATGATTTTGGACTCAGGCTCTACGATTCGAACAGTGTGCTGGTGGGTGAATCGAATTACGTGAACGCCCCCGGTTTCGCAGGCCGGTTCGAAAAGGTGGTCATGCGTTTCCCGTCCCAGCAGATCCTTCGAGCTGAAACGCGAAATACAGCGGGTCTCGGCACGACGCAAAATGTTTACGGCACGGTCGAGGCGACACAGATCGTTTATCCAAACCTCGTCGATATCAGTGGAATGTCACCGGCTTCCGTTGAGCAGATAAGGACCAGTCTTTTAACGGATGTTCTATCACCGCAAGGAAGACGCTTTAGGCCTGATTCCGCTGTCATGCGCGTTGATCTTGCCGAAGCATTTGTTCGGGCCGGCATGGTTCCGCAGTATTATGCGTCAAACCCGCTTTTCGTTGATGTCAGGGACAGCTATTCAAGAAATGTCATTGAGAGCGCTCAATCAAATCCAGCGGGAGCACTATTTTACGACGCATCGCCCGGCGGCCGCTTTTATCCGAACAACGGCGTGAACCGCTTGGTAGCGGCGGTCGCCTTCGTAAAGGCAGCTAAGCTGGAGAATCAAGCTGCTACCGCCATTTTAACGCCGGCGATCGCCGATTACGGCGCGATTCCGGCGGGTTGGCGCGGATATGTGGCCGTTGCGCTGCAAAATGGGTTCCTTACACTCGACGGGAACCGGTTTAACCCGTCTAGATCGATCACGCGTCTCGAGTTGGCTACTGCGCTGAACAAAATGATCGCTAATTAAGTTAACGGCCTGGTCGGCAAAAACGGGCAGGTCCAGCTCGACCCGCTTATTTGTTTTTTGCAACAGTAGTAAACGCGCCGGAAGCGGCCTCGATCGTCCTATCGAGATCCTCGCGTGTATGTGCGACGGAGATGAAGCACGCCTCAAACTGCGACGGAGGTAGATAAATGCCCGACTGGAGCATGTGCCTGAAGTATTCGGCAAACTTCTCTGTGTCCGACATCTTCGCCGAAGTGAAATCAGTAACTTCCTTCCTTGTAAAAAAGACGGTGAACATCGAGCCAACACGATTGATCTGATGTTCGACACCTGCCTCCAGGGCGGCGTCTCTCAGGCCCCGTTCGAGGTGCGCTCCCTTTTCCTCAAGGCTGGAAAAGAAGTCAGTGTCCTCATCTATCGCCCGCAGGGTCTCGATCCCGGCCGTCATTGCGAGTGGATTTCCTGAGAGTGTTCCTGCTTGGTACACCGGCCCCGACGGCGCGATCATCTCCATGATGTCGCCTCGGCCGCCGTACGCCCCAACCGGAAGGCCGCCGCCGATGATCTTGCCAAACGTTGTCAGGTCCGCATCGGTGCCATACAGTTCCTGCGCCCCGCCTCTCGCGACGCGGAAACCGCACATCACCTCATCGAATATCAGCAGGATATTTTCAGCAGTACAGAGATCTCGCAGTCCTTGCAAGAATTCCCGCCTCGCCTGAACGCAGCCCATATTTCCCGCGACTGGTTCGATAAAAACTGCAGCGATCTCGCCGTGATTCTGCTGGACCAGTTTCTGCACAGACGCGAGATCGTTATACACCGCGTTTAGCGTGTCAGCGGCCGTAGTGGGCGTGACGCCCGGGCTATCAGGCAGCCCAAATGTCGCGACACCCGAGCCCGCCTTGCTTAGAAACGAGTCACCGTGGCCGTGATAACAACCTTCGAATTTTATGATCTTATTGCGCCCGGTGAACGCTCGAGCGAGCCGCATCGCGCTCATGGTCGCCTCCGTACCCGAGTTGACCATTCGGATCATCTCGATCGATGGGACCAACCTTTTGACAAATTTCGCTAACTCTATCTCAAGCTCTGAGTTCGCCCCGAAGCTTGTGCCGTTCTCCGCCGTTCGTTTGATCGCATCGATCACACGCGGATCTGCATGACCCAGTATCATCGGTCCCCACGATCCCACGTAATCGATGAACTCGTTACCGTCGGCATCGACCATTTTCGAGCCCAAAGCGCTCTTTATATAAAGGGGCGCGCCGCCCACCGACCTGAACGCCCGGACGGGGGAATTAACACCGCCGGGCATGTGTTCTTGAGCTTCGTGGAAAAGTTTGTAGCTACGAGCCGTATTCACTTCAATAGCGCCGCCGCCTCTTTTGCAAAGTATGTGATCATAGTGTCCGCACCGGCGCGTTTTATTGACATCAGTATCTCCATCATTACCCGCTCGCCGTCGAGCCACCCTTTTTGCGCGGCGGCCTTAACCATTGAGAATTCGCCGCTGACGTTGTAGGCAGCGATCGGAATGTTGAATTCCGTCTTTACTCGCCGGATGACATCAAGATATGAGAGCGCAGGCTTCACCATGACGACGTCCGCTCCTTCTTTTATATCCAGGGCGATCTCGCGCATGGCTTCGTCGGAATTTCCAAAGTCCATCTGATATGCGCGCCGGTCTCCGAACTGCGGAGCAGATTCAGCCGCCTCGCGAAACGGTCCGTAGAATGCCGAAGAATACTTCGCTGAGTACGCCATGATCGGCGTGTTGACGAGCCCCGCCCCATCGAGAGCGGAACGTATCGCACCCACACGCCCGTCCATCATGTCACTAGGAGCGACCATGTCCGCCCCCGCCTGTGCATGCGAAACGGCTTCCTTTACAAGAAGTTCCAGCGTCTTGTCATTGACGACGTCACCATTCTCAATAACACCGCAGTGTCCATGCGAGGTGTACTCACAAAGGCACACATCAGTGATCACGACCATTTCCGGCGCACGACTCTTGATCTCACGAACCGCCTTTTGAATGATGCCGTCCTCAGCGTACGCACCAGACCCTACTTCGTCTTTTTCTGCGGGGATTCCGAAAAGGAGCACCGAACCGACGCCCAGTTCAAGCAGGCTTTCGCATTCTCGCGCCAAGTTGTCTATCGACATCTGGTACTGGCCAGGCATCGAGGAGATCTCCTTTTTTATATCTGATCCCTCGACGATAAATAAGGGATAAATGAAGTCTGTCGTATGTAAACGAATTTCACGGAACATCTCGCGCAGGTGCTCCGTTCGCCGCAGACGTCGCGCTCGATTCGTTGGAAAGCCCGGAAGAAGGTCGTAATTGCTCATGCCAGTAGTCGGGTTGCGGCGGCGACACTATTCTTCACGCACTCGCCAACCGCGATTCCCTTATAAAAATTGCTGCAGACGACAAGACCAGAGTTTGCATCTTGTAGCCGCTCGACGGCCTGCGTCACTTTTTCGTAACCAATATTGTACTGCGGGATAGAGCGTTCCCATCGCTTGATGTCAGTGAAAACAGGCGACCCGGTGATTTGAAGGATCGACTGCAACTCGCCCGTCGCCAGATCGATAAGCGCCCCGTCATCTTTTTCGCAAAGCTCTGAATTGCGGCTGCCGCCGACAAAGATCGTAAACAAGTGTTCGTTTTCCGGTGCTCGATCATCGAATACAGATGAGCTGAACAAGGCGCCGAGGATCTTTCGCTTCTCGGGACCGGGTATCAATATCCCAAAGCCATCCGGATCAAAGCTCACCTGCTGCTTTTCATACGCGGCGTAGATAACTGCGACCGGAGGATAGTAAACACTCCCTATTTCCCGTGCTGCCTCGGTGTCTAATGAGTGGATCAACTTTGCTGACGGGCGTGCCGGAAGACATAAAGCAACACGGTCGAATTTTTCGAGGTTTACAATGAAGCCTCCGTCTTGCTTCGCGAGGCTATCCACCGGCGTTTCGAGCCGTACATCATTGAGGCGCTCGGTTATCGCATCAACCAGCGCCCGCATTCCGATCCGGAATGAGAACATCTTCGGCATTCCCACGGGGACCGGTTTTGCCGGCACTCGTTTGCCAAGCAGGGCGCCTTTAATAAGGCTGCCGCTTGTCGCCTCTAGATTGTAAAATTTCGGAAAAGCGTTTGTAAGACTTAACTTCCGCGGATCTCCTGCGTATATGCCGCTCACGAAAGGATCGATCGCGTAATCCGCCATTTCTCGGCCGATCCGCCGCTCAATAAACTCGTATACAGACTCCGCCGGAGAAGTTCGTGAGGCAATGAAAGGTTCTTTGAGGACCCGAAGCCGTCCTCCTACTGAAAACGCTTTCGTCGTCAGTCCCTGAACGATGCTGCCCGGAAGCGCCGCCGGCTCCCCATCGCGAAGAATGTATCGCGTCTTAGCCGCTGCCTTTGTCGCGAGTATCTGGTTAGTCAGCCCGATATCATCGATCAGTTCGAATATCTCCCCATTGGCCATCAGGCTGTTGGGACCATACTCGTAAAGATAACCCTTGTTAGTAATGGTATGTATATTGCCGCCCAACCGGTCGGCGCCGTCAAAGAGCGTCACGGCCGCCCCGGTTTTCTGAACACGGTAGGCTACACACAGGCCCGAGATGCCTCCGCCAATAACGGCGACCTTTGTCACGCTGCAGCTCCTCTCACGTCACTCTCGATCCCGAGCTTAGCAAGCACGAGTCCGGCTAACGCATCAATAAACACTGGCGAATCGTTGAGTCCCTCGGTCATCTCATACTGCGCGACACCGGCTTCTTTCGCTACACGGCGATATTCAATATTGAGCTCGAAGAGTGTTTCGAGATGGTCGGACGTAAAGGCTATCGGGACAATGAGCATGTGCTTGACGCCCTCGCCGGCAAGTCTCTCAACAGTGTCCGCCGTCGACGGCTCTAACCATTTGAGCGGCCCCACTTTTGACTGATAGCACAGCGTGTGCGATTGCGAATACCCTCCCTTCTCCATCACGGCCGCCACCGTGGCCTTGATTTGATCCGAATACGGATCACCCTTGCGAACGAGCTTCATCGGAGTGCCGTGAGCGCTGAAGATGATCTCGACGGAAGCGCGAACTTCGGGTGCGAATTTCTCCAGTCCCTGATCGACGCGCCCAACGATCGAAGAGACATATTTTTGATCGTTGTAATAATGATCAACGGTTAACACCGTAAATTTGTTCGAGACGCGGCGCTCCTTTGTTCGCTTTTCCCACTCTTTCGTACTGGAAACGGTGGTCGCCTTTGAGAACTGCGGATAGAGGGGCAATAGCACTACTCTTTCTATTCCTTCAGCGAGGAGAGCGTCTATCGCCTCATCGGTCGATGGATTCCAATATCGCATTGCGACAAATACCCGTGCGTCGATGTCTTTACTCAGTCGGTCCTCGAGAAGCCGGGCCTGCTGCAGCGTATATTCCTTAATGGGCGATCTGCCGCCGATCTTCTGGTACTGCTTCTGTACCATTGGGGCACGGCGCGTTGAGATCATCTTTGCGAGCCGTTTCCGGAAAAGGAAACTTCCCGGAAAATCGATGATGTCAGGATCGCTGAATAGATTGAACAGAAATGGCTCTACAGCCGCGAGTGAGACGGGGCCCCCAAGATTCAGCAATATGACGCCGATCTTTTCACTCATACAGTTTTTGAAAAGACCGGTTTCTCGCGCATCATCTGTTCAAGATACGCGTCGAAAGCCATTGCTATATTACGCACGACCAGCATTCCGGACCCCAACACACGGATCTCACCTGAAGTATTTTCAACCAATCCTTCGGATATGAAAGGATCGAGTTTCGGAAGGTCAGCGGCGAAATATTCGTCAAAGTCGATATCGAATACGCGCCCGATCCTTGTCTTGTCGATGGCGAGATTGCACATGATCTGCATGATCGTTTCCTTACGAATGTGGTCGTCGCGAGTCATCCTGTACCCTACGGCTGTTGCCGCACGGCCGGCGTCAACGCGAGCGAAGTAGTCTTTGATATTCTTTTGATTTTGAGCGTAAATGTTCTCGAACTGGCTGATTGCCGACACGCCAAAGGCATAAACATCGGCTCCCGCTTTGGTCGAATATCCCTGGAAATTACGATAGAGGGTGCCTTCCTTTTGTGCGATCGCCAGCTCGTCGGTTGGCTTTGCGAAGTGGTCCATACCGATATAGTCGTATCCTGCGTCAACCAGGCGCCGGATCGCCATCTCAAGGATCGCGAGCCTCTCGTCAGCAACCGGCATTGGCTGCTCGCCAAGGATCTGCTGATGTTTCTTGAGCCACGGCACGTGGGCGTAGTTGAATACAGCGATCCGATCCGGTGAAATATCGATCACCTTATCCACCGTATCGCGAAACGTATCCACGGTCTGAAACGGCAGACCGTAGATCAGATCAAGATTGATACTCTTGAAATCGAATTCTCTTGCCCATTCGACAACCTGCCGCGTGATCTCCTCGGACTGAACGCGATTGATCGCCTCCTGCACCTGACGGTCAAAATCCTGCACGCCAAAGCTCGTGCGATTGAAACCGATCTCGGAAAAGGCCGCGATGTGATCCCGGCGCATATTCCGCGGATCGATCTCCACGCTCTGCTCGACATCGCCCGAGAAGCTAAATCTGTTGAGGATAAAATGTCCGACGTCACGGATCTCGTCGGGCTCGAGATGTGATGGAGTTCCGCCGCCCCAGTGCATCTGCGTGACCTCGCGCGAATCTGCGATCATCGGCGCGATCTGGCCGATCTCGCGTTTGAGGTAGTCGTTGTACTCGGCAATAACTGCACGGTCGTTCGAGACCTTCATGTTGCAGCCGCAGAAGTAACAGAGCTTCGCGCAAAACGGGAAGTGGAAATACAGCGAGAGCGGGCGCGTCGTGCCTGCCTGATTGGTGTCTCCTATCTCGGTGACGAAATCGTCAGCGGTGAACTTCGGCGAGAAGACGGGTGCAGTAGGGTACGAAGTATACCGCGGCCCCTGAGCGTTGAACTTTTTAAGTACGGCGAAATCGATCGCCCCTGTCGATGTCATGATGTGGCTGCCTGATCCTGTTTCGCCGAGCTCAACTCTTTTACACAATCGACGAGATAACGAGCATTCTCCACGGGTGTCTCTGGCAATATGCCATGCCCGAGGTTGAAAACATGTCCGCCTCCCGTTCCAACAGCGTCAAATATCTGCTCAACTTCTGAGCGGATCTTTTCCTTGGACGCAAACAAAACGCATGGATCGAGATTGCCCTGCACCACCTTTCCATCGGCCTCGGTTTTTGCTTTTGCGATATCCTTCGTCCAGTCGATGCCAAGTGCACTGCAATTTAGAGAAGCGAGCTTTGCGGTGTCCTGAATACCTTTTGGAAAATAGATCACGGGCGCCCCGTCGGTTTTGAGATCATCACAGATCTTCGCAACATAAGGCAGCACAAATTCATCGAGGTCCCTCGGCGAAAGCACTCCCGCCCAAGTATCGAAGACTTGCACCGTATCACAGCCGGCAGCGATCTTCGCCTTTAGATATTCGATCACACGGTCCGCAAGCATATCGAGCAATCGATGCGCCTCCTTGGGTTGCTGATAGCAAAAGCTCTTGACCGTCTCGAAGTTCTTCGACCCCTTGCCCTCGACCATATAACACATCAGCGTCCACGGTGCTCCCGCGAACCCGATCAGCGGCACGCGCTCATTGAGCCGCTTCTTGGTGAGCTTTATGGCGTCGAATACGTACTGTAGCCTTCCCAAAATGTCGTTCGATAGTTTATCGATATCGCTTGCGGCGCGGATGGGATCATGGAAAACAGGCCCCCTTGATTCGATCAGCTCGAGGGGCATTCCCATCGCTTCAGGAATGACCAGAATGTCTGAAAAGAGTATCGCGGCGTCGACACCTATGATCTCAACTGGTTGAACTGTGACCTCGGCAGCTAGCTCCGGCGTTTTGCAAAGACCTAGAAAATCCGTCTTCTCGCGGATAGCGCGATATTCAGGTAAGTAACGGCCAGCCTGGCGCATTATCCAGATCGGCGTTCGCTCGGTGCGCTCGCCTCGCAGCGTCCTGATAAATAGTGACTCTTTAGGCAATCTCTTTTTCCTTGATCGCGGCGATCAATTCTGCCGCAAAAACCTCGTTAACAGCTCTTGATGCCACAAGCCCGACATTGAATCCAAGCGTCTTCGCTATCCCGGCGGTCGTTTCTCCGATCGAAGCCACACTCGCGCTCGGGATACCAAATCTCTTTTCGAATGCTTCGGCCGCTGACGGACTGAAGAAACATACCCATCCTACCTCGTTATTCGTGAGCAGCACGCGAATTTGACGCTCCGTCTCTTTTGAAAGCTCGATCCCGATCGTGCGGTATACGACAACCTCGTCGAGGTCCGCTATGCCGCTCAACCTTTCACGGATCGTATCCATGCTCCGTTCGCCGCGAATGAACAGCAGTTTCTTGCCGTCGAATCGTTGGGTGCCAAGTTTCGACAGCATCTCGTTAGCCGTATTAGCGTCCCCCCGTGTTTCGACATGAAAACCTGCCTTCCGAAGTGCCGTCGCAGCCCGATTTCCCAACGCGTAGAGAACCGGCCTGACCGGGGCCTGAACGCGGTCAATAAATACTCCCGCTGCAACCGGACTGGTGAAGAAAACGCCGTCGTATTCGTCAAGCCGCTCTATCCGCTCTTCCAGGCCGCGAAGCTCATCGAGTACTTGCGTGTCAACGAGTTCGGCGTTGATGACCTCAACGCCACCCTCTCGCAACAACTGCGAAAAGCTGTCATTCCCACGCACGGCGACGACTTTCATTTTCAATTAGCTGTTATCCTCGATTCCTCAAGGACAGAATCAGCCCCCGCAGCGAGTAGCGCCGCAGCCACAGAATCTCCGAGTTGCGCTGCATCTTCTGCCGTCGCCGAACGCCTGTCGCGAAATACCTTTTTGCCGTCAAGGCTGCCCACGACACCATTCAGCGTCAACATGCCGTTCTCGAGGGTTGCGAATCCACCGATCGGCACCTGGCACCCGCCTTCCAGTCTGCGCAGAAAAGCTCTCTCGGCAGTAATACATGCCCGCGTTTCGGCATGATCTAACTTATTGGCTACCTCAGCGATACGCGAATCACCCTCTCGTATTTCGACGGCGATCGAACCTTGTCCTACCGCCGGAACGAGTACGTCCGTCGAGATGATCTCGCTGATCCGGTCGTCGAGGCCCAGCCGATGCAGACCGGCGTAAGCTAAGATCATCCCATCAATACGAGACTCTTCGAACTTTCGAAGCCTAGTTTGTACGTTTCCCCTTATATCGACTATCTCAAGATCCGGACGATAATTAAGCAACTGGCTTCGGCGCCGGAGGCTTCCAGTCGCGACCTTTGCACCGCGTGGCAATTCATCTAATGATCTGCCATGGCGGGATATCAGCACGTCATTCGGCTTTTCTCGTTTGCAAACGGCACCGATCGTAAGGCCCGGCGGCTGCTCCGTCTGCAAATCTTTGAGACTGTGAACGGCGAGATCGATGCTGCCGT
>JAFAOW010000295.1 GCA_019247455.1 Acidobacteriota bacterium
GGCTTAAGAAGAAGTTTCCCGGACTGGAGCTGATCGAGAGTACATTCGAGAATATGCCGGCAGAAGCCCACGCCGCGCGGTATGACGTAGTGCTGATGTCTGAGTCTCTTCAGTTCATGGACCTGGAGCGCGTATTTCCTGTGGTTCAGAAGATATTACGGCCCGGCGGCCGCTGGCTCGTCGTCGATTTCTTCCGCAAGGATGAACTTGGCGATAAGTCTGGTCAGCCGTGGTCGAATTTTGTGACGGGGTTGAAGGAGGAAGGCTGGCATATCACCGAACAATGGGATCACACGGAGAATGTGCTTCCGCTGCTTCGGTATGTTCACATGCTGGGGAACGATGTTTTTCGCCCGCTTTTGGACTATGCCTTCGACAAGCTTAAAGAAAAACAGCCGGGAGTTCACTACTTGCTTGAAGAGGCTATCGATAGACTCAACAGCAAAGGCGAAAAAATGCTTGATGTGATCAACCCGGCCAGCTTTGCGGCCCGCAAGAAATACGTTCTAATGGCTATCGAAAGAAGTTGAGTACTCATCGCACTGTGCGAGTTCATCAACTCTTGGATTATTCCTTATGGCAGACCTAAGTATCGACTTTGCCGGCATAAAGTCACCGAATCCATTTTGGCTCGCAAGCGCCCCGCCGACGAACATGGGTTCCATGATCGAGCGTGCGTTTGACGCCGGTTGGGGAGGCGCTGTATGGAAGACACTTGGTGAACCCATCACGAACGTGTCGTCGCGTCTCGCAGGACTTGATCAGGGGCCAATGCGCCTCATCGGCTTGAATAATATCGAACTCATTACGGACCGGCCCCTCGACGTGAATCTCAAGGAGATCTACGAGTGCAAGAAGAAATATCCGAATCATGCAGTTATCGCGTCATTGATGGTCGAGTCAAAACGCGAAGCATGGCACGAGATCGTAAAGAAGACCCAGGACACCGGATGCGACGCATTTGAGTTGAACTTCGGCTGTCCTCATGGAATGAGCGAGCGGGGAATGGGCTCTGCTATGGGCCAAGTGCCGGAATACACCTGCATGGTCACCGAATGGGTGAAAGAAGTTTCGACTCTTCCAGTGATCGTGAAATTAACCCCGAACGTTTCGCATATTGTTCCGCCCGGACGTGCCGCTCAAAAGGGCGGGGCCGACGCTGTTTCGCTCATCAACACGATCAACTCCGTAATGGGTGTCGATATAGACACGTTTGTTCCCTATCCGAATGTGAACGGGATGGCGGCTCACGGCGGATACTGCGGCACGGCCGTAAAACCGATAGCTCTCAACATGGTTTCCGAGCTGGCGCGCGATGAAGAGTTCAACATTCCGATCAGCGGCATCGGCGGGATCAACACGTGGCGGGACGCCGTTGAATTCATGCTGCTCGGTGCGGGCTCTGTGCAGGTGTGCACAGCGGTAATGCACTACGGCTACCGCATAGTCGAGGACATGATCGATGGTCTGAATAATTACCTTGATGAAAAGGGGATCACCTCAGTAGGCGAGATCGTCGGGAGATCGGTGAGCAAGGTAACGGATTGGGGGAACCTGGACCTCAATTACGACGTGGTAGCGCAGGTTAACACCGAGAAGTGCATTCGGTGCAACCTTTGTTACGTCGCTTGTGAGGATGGGGCCCATCAAAGCTTCGACTGGCAGGAGGTTGACGGCGTCCGTTACCCTCACGTCATCGAAAAGGAATGCGTTGGCTGCAACCTATGCTATCTGATCTGCCCGAGCCCCGGCGCGATCACAATGAAACGCATTGACGCCGGCGGGCCGCCGCAAAGCTGGAAAGACCGAACTGCGACAAAATAATTTGTCCTATTTTCCTTTTTGATACCACACGATGATATCGCCCGATGGCGGATTGGTCGAATATTTGACCGAGCTGTAGCCGATCGAATGGAGGTTTGTTGCCGCTGTTTCGGGCATCGAGTTGTTGCAGAGGAATATCCCGCCAGGTTTAAGCATTTTCTCTATATTGGCCATCGCAAGAGCCTGCTGAAAGCCGTCGTAATAGATCATGATATTCGTGGCGATGATAAGATCGAATTTTTCCGCCGGTGCAAGCTCGAGATGCTGAAGAACGATATTCACATCTGACGGAGAGACGTTTGCGACCACTGCGGGATCGACAGTAACAACGCGCGCTCGCGCAAATCCAGGCGGCTGCGGCAGCGGCTTTTCTTTGCCGACCTGATTTCCCAGTACCTTCCAAAAATCGACAAAGCTCGGGGTCCATTCGACCTTGTTATCGATCGGGATCGTTACGTTGTAAGGCCGTTCAGCCAACGCGTTCTTGCGAGCGTTCTGGATATGCAGATTGATACGCGGGCTGATGTCCATCGTCACCAGCTTTAGGTTGCGCTTATCCGCGAGACCAAGCTTCACGAGTGAATCCATGACCGCAAATGGCTGTATGGACTGAAGGGGGTAAAAATCATATCCCTCCTGCTTGTCTGTAAAATCAAGGCCTGGGCCGGCGATACCTACTTTTAAGATCTTTCCGATCGATCCTTTCTCTTTTAACTCGCGAAGTGCCGTCTCCAGGCCGTAGTTGGGCTGCGTCTGCGTGTCCGATGAAAGACCGCGGTCTTTATAAAGCTTCGACCTTTCTGCGAATTCAAAGCTTGGATTGTTCTGCAGGCGGGCGGCGGCAATTATCGCGCCGTATTTATCGCTTTCCTGAAAGATCCGCGCGAGATTGGCCCGCATAAAGTCTTTGATCTTTTCACGGTCGGCGGCAGAAGTGAGCTTCATTCCGTGAGTCTGGAGAAGGACCTGGCGCGCGAACAGCATCCTTTCGTTTGTGCCGGGCGCGGCCAGAGCCGTGACAAAATCATCCAGCCTTGCGTTGAAGACGGCCTTCAACGACTCATCCGGCTTCTGAAGCTGGGCGAACAGGATCCTCGGCTGCTTGGTAAAGGATGTCCCAAAGAGGAGGAGATTCACGAGCGAATCCTCATCACCTTGTCCAAGCCGTGCCCTTATGCCCGTGTCCTGACCTGTGACCCACTTTGTCCACGTCGCCGCGGCCGCGGCACCTGTGAGGTTGAGAAGATCAGCCGGCGCTTCCGCTGACATCTCGGAAATGACAGGTCGGGCTTCGTCGACGGTCAGATAGATGCCGTGAGGTATCGTCTGGGCGAGCACTGCCTGGCTGAGAGCCGAGACAAGGACCGCGGAGAGAACTACTGCTGCAAAGTGCCTTTTACAAAACATCACTGATAAGTTACCAAAAAAAATGGAGGGAAACACAAGGTTCCCCTCCTCCAAAATGTTCTTACCGTTTCTCTTAGAAGGAGAAGCGGGCAAGAAGCTGAATTCGACGGTTGCCGGCCTTGAAGGCATTCACGACACCGTTGGTCACATCCGCCGTGCCTGCGTTAACAAAGGTATTCGCATGGTTGAATACGTTGAACGCATCCGCACGAAGCTGGACCCTGTAACGCTCCGTGATATGAATGTTCTTGAAGAAGCTCATATCGACATTCCAGAAGCCCGGGCCGCGGAATGCATTACGGCTCGTCATGTCTGACGGGAACGGATTACCGTTGTCCGACGAGACACCGCTCGCATCAAGGAAAGTGCTGTTCGGAACGCCGGTCAGATCGATCCAGTCATAAGTGTTCGGGCCTGAAAGGACCGAGGTCTTGTTGAACTTGACCGTTCCTTGGGCTTCCATTCTCATACAGAGAACGATACCGTTCGTACAATCATAGATCGTAAACGGGGCGCCGCTCTGAATGTTGACGATCGCCGAAACGTTCCAGTCTCCGAAGACCATGTTAGCCACGTGGTTATCGAACTTGAACGGCACCTGATAGATCGCCGATGCGATAAACCTGTGACGGACATCGTACTCCGCAGGACCGTAGTCAAGCATCTGACGGAACGGATCCAGGTAGCCCAATTGGAAGTTGCCGTTGCCGCCGCTGCTAAACGTCGAGCTTAGGTCATCCTTCGCGTTGGAATACGTGTACCGGGCCGTAAGAGCAAGTCCTTTGTGGAACAGGTCCAGACTCTCGAGCGAGGTGGTGAAGCCATAGTAATCGCTTACACCGTCGCTAGCACGATAGTTGATATACGAGTAGTTACAGTTAAGTCGATTGGTAGACGGCAGCGTCGCGGGGCAGTCAACACCCGAAATGGCGTTGCTTCCGAGATAAGCGATACCAGAACCTGCGCGGTTCATTCTCCAGATCGAGTAAAGGTTGCGGCCCTTTGAAGCCGAGTATTCGAACTTAGCAACGGTGTTCGGTGCTAGCTCGTGCTCGACCGAAACTCCCCACTGGCTCGCATGAGCGGTGACGATGTTCGGATCGACGGCACGAAGCGTGATCTTCGGAAGGGTCACGTTCGGGCCGGCAATGCCAAAGTTACCGAAGTTGTTTGAATTTACGGGAACATTAGGATCGCCGAGTACCGAGTAGTAAGGAGCGTTCTGGATAACGTTAAAGGTCACGTTACCGAAATTCCTT
>JAFAOW010000299.1 GCA_019247455.1 Acidobacteriota bacterium
GAGGCGGATTGGAACAAGCCCAAAGCAACGGACGTGTTTTATGTGTTCGCATATGACTGGCGGAGGGACAACGTCGAATCAGCCCAGCAGCTGATCGCCAAGATCACGGCAGTGAAGCGTAAGCTGCGGCGGCCGAGTTTGAAATTCGACATCATTGCGCACTCTATGGGCGGACTCATCGCACGATACGCTGCCATGTATGGCGGGGCCGATCTGCGAGTCGGCAAGTCACCGGTGCCTACGTGGGCGGGAGCCGCGCATATCGACAAGCTGTTGATGTTCGGTACGCCAAACCAAGGTTCGTTCGCGGCGTTCGACGCCCTGCTGAATGGCATGCCGATCGTGACCAGCATGAAACTGCCGTTGATCGATGACTTTCGTGCCGAGGATGTCCTAACATCACCCTCGGTTTTCCAGGTGTTGCCTCATCAGTCATCGGCGCATTTCTATGACGAAAATATGAAGCCGATATCGGTCGATCTTTACGATCCTGACACGTGGTTCAAGTACGGATGGGGGGCATTGAGCGAACCGAAATTCCTGGGTAAGCTCAAGGATGCTGCGGAACTCGCAGCGAAGAACCCGGACATCAAGAAGATCGGCCTGCCCAAAAACCCAAACGCCGACGACATTCTCATTTCGCAGACGACCTACGCACAGGCAAAAGCTTATTTTGTGGCCGCGCTTGATCGGGCCAAGCGCTTTCAGGATGCTCTGGATGCGCCCTCAAGCAGGATGCCTATCCAAATGCTTGCGTATGGCGGCAACTGCGCCCCTACGCTCGACGGTGCCATCCTTGTGCCGAATGCGAAAAAGGACAAATGGACGACGATCATCTCGGCAAAAGATTATAAGACATCGACGGGGACGGACATGAAAAAAGAGGCGGTCAAAGACCTCATCTTTCCGCTTGGTGACGGACGGGTTACGCAGACTTCCCTCCTGGTGGATGCCGAGAGCGGAAATCCTGTGATCCTCCCGCTAAGATCAAAATTCTTCAGCTGCAGCGCCCATACCAAGCTGTTCCTCGACAAACCTATTCAGGACAGTTTCTTAAGCGCTTTGGTCGTGACCAAGCAGGGACAGCCCTAAGGATTGATCAGAACAAAAAGGCGATCGGCCCAGTCGGAGTGCGAGTTCTTAAGGATCTCGTACTGTACCTGGGCCATATCTTTGTTGCCGAGCTTTACATAAGCCCGGCCCAGATTGTAGCGTGCCTTTTCAAAATCTGAGTTGTACCCGAGCGCGCTGTTAAAAGAATCGATGCTCTCCTCGACCCGACCCGCCTCGAGTTGGCTCTCGCCAAGGTTGTTGTAAGTTTTGGAATCCGGTTTATAGGCCTTGAGCTGCTCGAATGTTGCGGCAGCCTGCGCAAATTTCTTTTGCCTGAAATATGCAAGGCCAAGCTTCTCCATTGCGTTCGTCTGATCAGGCTTGAGTGCCAGAGCGCGTTGATAAGCAAGGATCTCTTCATCAGTGCGCGCAAGCTTGCCAAAGGTCAGGCCGAGAGAATATTGGGTGTCGGCCGTCTCGTCAAGCTTGAGCGCCTGCCGGTAGGAATCGACGGCATCTTTGAATTGGCCGAGAGCGAAGTTCGACGCACCCATGTTTACGTAAACGGACGCCCATTCGGGACGAAGCTTGGCTGCCTGCTTTGAGGCTTTCAGCGCGTCTTGGTGGCGGCCAAGCGTGCCATAGCAATATCCGGCCTGATACCACGCCTCGGCGTAATTCGGGTCTGTTTCCGCCGCCTTTTCGAAAAAGGGAAGGGCTTTTGCGAAGTCGTCGCGCGAGAGTTGCGCGAGACCCTGCGAATACAAGACCTGCGCGGTCGATCGCTTGTTCTTAAGCGACTCCGCATTCAGGTTGGCAAAAGTCTGCAGGTCCGATGCCTTCAACTGCGCGATGCGTTCGGAAGGGACTGCGAAGTTTAGATTCTGACCTTCGGCGGCCTGCAGCGTCGCGATGCCGATGACCTGACCGGCCATATTTACGACTGGCGAGCCCGATGAACCGGGCGAGATCGACGCCGTGATCTGGATGATCTTGCCGTAACCGGAGATCTCACGGACCGCTGAAACGATCCCGTTCGAGACGCTTCCCTCGAGGCCGTACGGATTGCCCACTACCACGACCGACTCGCCTTCTTGGGGAACGGTCTGGACGATGGGCAGCGGTTTTGCGAGCCCCGCGGGAACGTCAACTTGGAGGAGGGCAAGATCTCCTTCGCCGTCGATCGCGAGTACACCCTTAACCGGAAACTTTTTACCGTCGAGAAGATGGATCTCGACGCGGCTGGAACGCTCTATCACGTGACGATTCGTAATGATGCGGTCAGCCGCGATGAAAAAGCCGCTGCCGCGAGCGATAGTCTCATCACGTGAATCGAACGTCTCGATCGCAACCGAAGATGGTTTGATGCGCTTGACCAATTCGGGCAGAAAATCGCCTTGCGCACTCGTGCTTACCGCATAAGAAAGAAGCGTAGCGAAAAGGCTCAGAATTGCGATGGGACGAGGCCGAGTCATCAAATACCTGAAATTATAAGTTCTTTGATGCGGTTCGAGCCAACATTTTCACGAAAAAAAGGCGGGTGAACAAGCACACCGCCAAAAAGAGAGTCACTGCCGCCCGGCTATTTGATAATGCCGTTACCGTCGAGAGCCGTGTAAACGTCCGGCGAGTAAAGGCCAAGCCATTTGTCGTAATCGGGCGTCTTGAAGATCTGATCGTAGACCTGTGAATTCAGCGACTCCAAGTCGCCGGTACCGCGGCCCTGATTAAGCCACTCGTAGACCTTTGTGTGGAATAAAAAGTCGTTTCGCGTCGTGTCGAGAGCGATGAAGGTGTCGAGCTTTGTGAAAAGCTGCTTGAACTCGTCCTCGCTCAATCCGGTCTTTGCATTCTGCCGGCGGATGAACTTAATGCTCGAGGCGTCGGGTGCCGGGTTTGGCTCATAAAGACTCGCGAGCTTGCTCCAATCGTCGTACTTGACCGAGGGCTCGAACTTCGCGAAGTCGTCGTATACCCGAAGGATCGAATACTCGTCAACGACGATCGCCTTCGCCATCGCCATGGGAGCGGCGAGGATCGCGAGCGTGCCGGTCTTCGTCTCCGTCATCTGCACACCGGCGGTATCTATCACTTTCTGCCGCGTCTTAATAATGTTATCGAAGTTCCCTTTGCGATATCTCATCAGGGCCAGACTTCTTTGTACGTCCGGAACCGCGGCGAGCGAATCATTCTCCTTCTTGGCCGAGGTCAGATAGGTAAGAAATGCGTTGGCACTGTAAAGCCCGGGGATCGCGTCAATGACGGTCCCGTCCGGGGTCAGGATGTAGTGGATGCTGTTGCCCGTGATCGTTCTCTCGATCTTGCGGCCGTCACCGAAGTCGATGGTAATGCGCGGGGCAGGACGAACGGATTTCCAGTGCAGGATGTAGTTTTCCCGAAGATACTTTGAGACGTCTGTATTGGGATAAAGGACCGCACGGAAAAGGCGGCTGTTGGCGCAAGAGAATTCTTCGTTAAGGTTCCCAAGGAGGCGCAGAGTGAGGATAGGCTTATTTGCTTTTTTCGCGGCGAGCTTTGCCTGGTCGAGATCGGTGTACCAGTAGAGGTGCGAAGCATACGCGTCCTTTTGCATCGCGACGGTATCGATGGCGTTAGCTATTCGCTTCCATTCGTCGGTAGCATCGCCGGTTGACGCGAAACAATCAATGTCGGCCGAGTATTTTACGAACAGTGCATCCAGCCCGGTAGAGCCGATCGCCCGCAATTCTTTGATCGCGGCTGCCGAGGTGTCTGCATTTGTTGCAGCGGCGTCGGTCGCAAGTTTATCGAGCTTGGGATCAAGAGCGAAGGTGCTGACGGAGAGTGCGAGAATCGCGATAGCTATCAAGAACTCGCGTTTTAGCTTCATATTTAGTTCCTCCGGGATTCTTTAATTGAACGATTGTGAATTGCCTTCTTGCAGACTTTTTCCAGTTATGGGCGGTTGGGTCTAGAATTAGGTTATGAAGATCGCAATAGGCGCCGACCACGCTGGCTATGAGGAAAAAGAGAAGCTCAAGGCGACTCTTGACGAAATGGGCATCCAGTATGAGGACATGGGCACCGACTCCCCGGCATCGGTCGATTATCCTGATTTTGCGAAAAAGGTCGGTGAGGCCGTAGCTTCGGGTGAGGTTGACCAGGGCCTGCTAGTTTGCGGCTCAGGTACAGGAATGGCGATCGCAGCCAATAAAGTCCCCGGGGTTCGCGCGGCGGTCGCCTGGAATGAAGAGATCGCAAAACTGGCCCGTGAGCACAACAACGCCAACGTATTGTCGCTCTCAGCCCGTTACATCGAACCGGACGAGAACGAAAAGATCGTAAAGGCGTTCTTCACGACGGGCTTCGACGCCGGCCGCCACGAACGCCGCGTCGAAAAGATCAACGAGATAGAAAAAGAAGACCTCGAACATAAATGAGCGAGTACTGTGACCACATCGATGCGATCCAGGACGTCACGCCCAGCGCCGACGGCTGCGAGGATTGCCTCAAGGTCGGCGGTCGCTGGGTGCATCTACGCGAATGCATGAGCTGCGGTCACATCGGATGCTGCGATTCATCGCCGAACAAACATGCCACGGCCCATTATCACGCGACGCATCACCCCATTATCAGATCCTTTGAGAAAGGCGAAGACTGGGGCTATTGTTACGTGGATGACGCGTTCTACGAGACGCTGCCAAACTAGGAATTTTGCCCGCGAATAACGCGAATGGCCGCTAAGAAAAGAACTTCTCTTGATTCGTGTTATTCGCGCCGATCCGCGAACAAACCTTTATGACGGCCTTCCCCCCGATGCCGCTTGACGCATGGCGGCCAACAAAGAACACTCTGCACCTGTATCTGCAGATCGTCGGCAAGGTACGGCTCGCGCTCCATCCGCGCGTGAATCATTGGTGGCACGTGGCGTTTTATGTGAGTGCGCGAGGGCTTACTACGGGGCGCATTCCATACGAGGGCGGCAACTTCGAGATCGAATTCGACTTTCACGCTCATAAACTCGAGATCCGCACAGGCAAAGGATCGGTTGAAGATTTCGCACTTTACGATGGCCTGACGGTCGCCGATTTCTATTCAAGCGTTTTTGCCAATCTTGCAAAGCTTGGTATTCACACACAGATCTGGGCCGTTCCTTACGAAGCCCCTTCGACAACCCCGTTCGCTCAGGACACCGGGAACCATTTTTACGACAAGGAATACATCGAGCGATTTCACCAAGTACTCAGCAGTGTCGACTGCATACTGCAGGAGTTTCGCGGCAGATTTACAGGAAAATCGACTCCGGTACACGTCTTTTGGCACAGCTTCGACATTGCATTGACGCGATTTTCGGGCCGGCCGGCTCCGCCGATGCCTGATGCAAACATGGTCACCCGCGAAGCTTACTCGCACGAGGTGATCAGCTTCGGATTTTGGTTCGGCGACGACAAGCCAAATAGCGTCGCGGCCCCGGCGTTCTATTCATACACCGCGCCCAAGCCCGACGGCCTCGAAAACGAACCGCTCAAACCCGAGAAAGCATTCTGGACACCCGACGGCGCAATGGCGTTGTTGATGTACGACAACATTCGGGAGCAGCCGGATGCGCGAGAGCAAGTCTTGGATTTTCTAGAGAGTGCTTATCAAGCTGGTTGTAAAAGAGCTAACTGGGCTGTGAGCGAACTGACATATCATGCTGTGAATGAATGAGCACGAAAAGATGTTTGTTCGCAGTTTTGTGACTAGTTCCAAACGCGAACGTTATCTGGAACAATTCGGGTCAGAAAAAGGCAGACGAAAACTGACCGCTGCCCTCGACCATTTTGCGGACTTGGACGTTCGATGGACTAAAGCGATTCCGAGCGATTTACAAACCCCTCAAGCCATTTCCGAATTGCTCTTGAGTAAGGGAGCCCCACTCGATTGCTTTGTGCTTTCGAGTAATGCAGACCTTGACGGAAAGGAAATCAAGCTGAAGGACGCGTTAGACCAGACCGTTGGCTACGGAGCCGGAACTTATATTTCCTGCGTCCCGGGCAAACTCGGGTATTTCGAGTCCTCCGACATCAGTGATCGAGTTATCTTGGAAAAACGATGATCGACCTTAGAAGCGACACAGTCACCAGACCCTCTGCCAAAATGCGCGCCGCGATGGCCGCGGCTGAGGTTGGCGACGACGTTTTTGGTGACGATCCGACGGTCAATCTGCTTCAGGAAAAGGCAGTGCAGATTTTTGGCAAAGAAGCTGCCCTGTGGGTGCCAACCGGGTGCATGGGCAATGAGATCGCGGTGAAAGTCCATACCAAGCCTGGTCAGGAGATCGTAACCGAGGATCGGGGCCACATTCTGAACTACGAGGTCGGCGCGGCTGCCATTATTTCGGGTGTGACCATTCGCGCAGTGAAAAGCGGTGATGGATCTGGACACCTCACTTGGAATGAGATCAAACCCGCGCTCAAGATCGATCCGCCTTATTATCAATCTGCGACTGGGCTCATCTGCCTTGAGAACACACATAACTTTGCCGGCGGCAGCGTTATGACCGCAAAGGCTTGTTCGAACGTGTGCAAGGAGGCGCACGCGCTCGGTCTGCCGGTCCATATGGACGGAGCGCGGATCTTTAACGCCGCTGTCGCACTAGATACCTCGGTTCTCGATCTGACGCGTGATTGTGATTCCGTAATGGTCACTCTTTCAAAGGGGCTCGGTGCCCCCGCAGGATCGTTGCTTTTGGGAACAAAAGACTTCATCGCCGAATCGCGCATCTGGCGCAAACGACTCGGCGGCGGAATGCGTCAGATCGGCATCCTCGCCGCTGCCGGCCTTATCGCTCTCGAAGACGGTCCAGCCCGGCTCCACGACGATCACACAAACGCACGCCGGCTTGCCGAGGGTCTCGTCCAGATCAAAGGAATTTCGATCGACGTCGACAAAGTCGTCACTAATATCGTCATTTTTGACATTGCCGCAGCCGGCAAAACGGCGACCGAGATAACGGAGGCACTCGCAGCGAACGGTATCCTCGCGATCGGGTTTGGAACACAGATCAGGATGGTGACGCATTTGGATGTGTCGGCGGATAATATTGAAACGACCATCGAGTCGTTGAAGACAGTCCTGTAGGGGCGTACGTGCGAGCTATGCAATATGAATATCGAACAACTCCGTAAATACTGCCTCTCATTCCCAGGTGCAACCGAGGATATCAAATGGGGCGCCGATCTGTGTTTTTCCGTAGGCGCGAAGATGTTCTGCGTTACGGGAGCGGATTCGGCGGAGAGTGGGATGTCTTTCAAGTGTACGCCCGATAAATTTGACGAGCTTATCGAGCGAGACGGTATCGAGCCCG
>JAFAOW010000243.1 GCA_019247455.1 Acidobacteriota bacterium
AGCCGCAACCGAACGGCGAACCGCACGAATCCCAACTCGAAACATCACGACAGCGTGACGCTGAACGATCTGATGTTCATGTTGCCAACTCCGAACGCGATGGATGGGAACAACGTTGCGGAGAAATGGGAGGGCTGCGAATCGGGCGAGATCGTTTATTCGAGCACGGGCAATCCGCGAAGAACAACGGCGAATGGATCGGACTTTGGAATGAAGCTTCCGGTGATGATCGCGTCGATGATACCGAGTCCGCGAACGAGTGGATTACTCGGCGGCTCGGGGTCGAAGCAGATGATGCAGGATCAGGTCGATGCGGGTGTGATCTCGGCAGAAGCGGCGAGCGGGCTGATGGGCGTGGAGATGTTGCCGACGCCGCAGAGTCGCGATCATTTTCCGCCTCACACGCCCGAGTATGTCGCCGAGAAGAAGGCGATCGGACACGGAATGGCGAACCTGAACGATCAGGTCGCGTTGCTGCACACACCGAAGGCTCATTACTTCAAAGAGACGCCCGAGAATTTCAGGGCGAGGATGAATCGGCTTTCGGGTCCAGGCGATCGCACGAACGGGTTTCCGCACCTGATGTCACAAATCGAGGACGGACTGATCGGTACTCCGAAGGCTCAGGACGCACGAGCGGCTTTGACGGATCGCGGGAAACACAACATGGGGGAGCAGGTGCAGGAATTCCTTGGAGCAACTTCCACTGGACTGAGGCTGCAACCCGCTTTTGTCGAGTGGATGATGGATTACCCGCTGAATTACACGTCGCTGGAAGCCGAGACAACCGCGTGGCCAGGCTCAAGGCCCTCGGAAACTCGATAGTGCCGAGGATCGCGTTGGAGATATTCAGGGCGATCGAGGCGGCCGAAAGGTAGGAAGATGCGGACAAGAGTGTCCGCGTTCCGATATAGCCCGCCGGGCCTCAGACCGCGGCATTCGTATCAAATGCACAATGCAAAATGCAGAGTGCAAAATTCAAAGGCTAACTGATAGATGGCGAAATTACCGTCAATGCAATTCTACCCGGCGGACTGGCGTAAGGACCCGAACGTGCAGGCCATGGGGTATTTCGAGCGAGGCGTCTGGTTTGAGATGCTGTGCCTTATGTTTGAGTCGGAGCAGCGTGGGAAGTTGGTGCTTAACGGGAAACCTATGCCCGATAATGCCATCGCCCAGCTGCTCGGGCTTGATAAGGGCAGGTTCAAACAGTGCCTGACGACCTTCCTTGAGTACGGCGTTGCGAGCCGTGACGAGGCGGGTGCGTTATTCAATCGCCGAATGGTCAGAGATGAAGCGTTGCGGCAAGTGCGTGCGGAGTGCGGTTCGATGGGCGGTAATCCGAAGCTGCTGGATAAAGGCGGCGGTTTGGTTAAGCAAAATGGAAGCAAAAAGAAAATGGAGGATAAGCAAAATTCAACCCCTTCATCTTCTCTTTCTTCTTCAACTTCTTTTCAGAGATTGATAGATTGCGTGCACGCGTGCGTGAGCGACCCATTGAATGCAGGAAAGGACGCGAGACTGGTCGAGGTGGCCGTCATCGAGACCTGGTTAAAGTGGAAGGAATCGCCTACGGCACGGCCGATCAAGAGCGTGAGGTATTTCGATGAAGAGATCGGGATGAAGGTCAAGACGAGCTCAACCCTATCCGATACAGTGATCGACGTGATGCTGCGGCGACGGCGACAGCAGGGCGGGCTAGTGGATGCGGCGGCATCGGCGGCGGGTCCTTCCGGCGGCTGAGATTTTGCGGATATCGCAAGACCGCAATTGCTCAGTAACTTGTAAAAATTTTCGTGTTTCATCAACGATGGCCAAACTGGACGACAATCAAAAGCGGCGAGGCTTAAAGTTCGCGGCCGAGTTGACGGCTCTCGCTGGTCGGGCCCCCGATCTATTCTCCGAGCAGGCCCTGCATCAGCTCGCTCAGAAACTGAACGTCCATTACGGCTACAGTCGCGAGTACAAAAAGGCGGCGATCATAAAGTTCACGAGCAGCGAGGATATGGCGGGTTCGGCCTCGGTGAATGAGATCCGCGAAAAGTTCCGCTGGCACAAGGACGAGATCTACGGAATGGTCCGCGAACTTTGCATCGAAGGCCGTCTCGAGGAGTTCATCATCCCGCCCAAACCACAAGGCGGCCGTCCTCTCAAGCGATATCGGCCTTGTTCGAGGTAGGTTTTTCCCCCCCTACGACCTAAACTCCCGCGAAAAAAAATTATGCTCTTCCCACCATGGCCGCCGCCGACCGGGAACAATTCATCTCTTTCGACCGCTCTAAATTCTGGAGCCTTTTCCGCCCGTACTTCAAAACCATCGCTGGCCGCGGCATTACGCCGAAACAGGTCGCGAATGTCGAATTCCTGCTCTCCAAGTTTGAATCGTCCGAGTGGTTCTCATCCGATGTCCGGCTGACCGCGTATGCGTTCGCGACGATGACGGTCGAGGCCTACTGGCCGAAGACCAATCAGCGTTACGAGCCTATCTGCGAAGGCGGCCCACGTTCTTACTTCGACAAGTACGACATCAAGGGCAACCGCCGAAAGGCAAAAGAGCTTGGGAATACCGAGCCCGGCGACGGCTATCTCTATCGGGGCCGCGGTTACGTCCAGATCACGGGCCGCACGAACTACCGCACATTCGGCATCGAAGACACGCCGGACCTCGCACTCGACCCTGACGAGGCCTTCGCGATCATGGAGGTCGGGATGCGTAACGGCAGCTTCACCGGCTTCAAACTGGGTAATTTCATCCGGGGTAAAAAGTGCGATTATTTCAACGCCCGCAAGGTGATCAACGGCCTTGCCCGTGCCGGCGAGATCGCCGAGTACGCTAAGAATTTCGAG
>JAFAOW010000137.1 GCA_019247455.1 Acidobacteriota bacterium
GCCAGCCTGTCGCGACCGACTCGACGTAGCCTTCGACTCCCGTGATCTGACCGGCAAAGAAAAGGTGCGGATCGTTGCGAGTCGCCAGCGTCTCATTGAGTATCTTTGGACTGTTGATAAATGTGTTGCGATGGATCTGGCCATACTGCAGGAACTCAGCACTCTCTAGACCCGGTATCAGCCGCAACACGCGCGCCTGCTCGCCGTATTTCAGGTGATTTTGAAACCCTACCATTCCATAGGCATCGGCCATAAGGTTTTCCTGACGAAGCTGTACGCAGGCATACGGCTCTAGGCCATTACGTGGATCGTACAGACCTTTTGGCTTCATCGGACCAAAGCGAAGCGTATCGACGCCGCGGCGAGCTATCTCCTCGAGCGGCAGGCACGCCTCGAACCACTGCGTGTCTTCAAATCGTTTTACCGGCACCGACACTGCCGATATCAGCGCCTCGAAAAAACGCTCATACTCCTCTCGCGACATAGGACAGTTGATGTAATCGTCGCCGCCCTTCCCATACCTCGCCGCCTTAAAGGCGATCGACATATCGATAGAGTCCGCTGCGATGATCGGTGCGATCGCGTCGTAGAAATAGAGCTGATCGTCGCCCGTAAGATTTTGAATTTCGCGAGTGAGCGCCTCAGAGGTAAGCGGCCCGGTGGCAATTATTGTCGGAGCACAGGCAGCCTGCCTGTGCACCTCGCTATCAATTCGCAGGCTGGCAGCCCGCGGTAAGACGAGCGACCTTACTTCCTCCCGCACGATCTCAATGCGCGGATGCTGCTCGATCTTGTCCGTAATATATTCGGCAAAGCGTATACGATCGACCGACAACGCAGCTCCGGCAGGCACGCGGGTGGCTGCAGCGGCCTCCAGCACGAGCGAATTACCGCGGCGTAGTTCTTCCTTTAATAGATACGGTGCAGACCCCGGTTCATCGGACTTAAGTGAATTAGAGCAGACGATCTCGGCCAGCTTGTCGGTGCGGTGAGCAGGGGTGTTGACGGCGGGGCGCATCTCAAAAAGACGGACATCCGCCCCTGCCTCGGCGGCTTGCCATGCGGCCTCAACGCCGGCTAGCCCGCCGCCGATCACATTCACGTAACTCTTCATTTGCTCCGACCTATTGTAACCGACCCGACCGTTCGCCGCGGTTCTCGGTCCTAATCTGAAGCCTCATATCAAGGAGGAATTATGCCTGATCTTTCAAATACTAAAGTTGCTATCCTCGTCGCCGATGGTTTCGAGCAGGTCGAGATGACGGACCCGCGTGCCGCGCTCGATGCCGTCGATGCTGAGACCGTGGTCGTCTCTCCGGTCAAGGGCGAGGTCGAGGGCTGGAACCATTACGACAAGGGCGACAAGTTCCCTGTCGACGTTCAGCTCGAGGATGCAGACCCCGATGATTTTGACGCACTGCTTCTGCCGGGCGGGGTCGCAAATCCCGACCAGCTTCGGATGAATCCCGAGGCAGTTGAATTCGTCCGTGCTTTTTTTGACGCAGGAAAGCCCGTCGCCGTGATCTGCCACGGGCCATGGACGCTCGTTGAGGCGGATGTTGTTCGCGGGCGCCGAATAACCTCATGGCCGTCGGTCAAAACCGACCTGATCAACGCAGGTGCCGAGTGGGTTGATGCCGAGTGCGTTGTCGACAGCGGCCTGGTTTCCAGCCGCAAACCGGACGACATACCGGCTTTCAATGAAAAGATGATAGAGGAGTTCGTCGAGGGTAAGCACCGCGGTCGAAGCTCCGCCGCTTCGCAAGCCTGATTCTCGTGTAACCCGCCTTACCGCCGCTGCGTCCTAGTGTATATGTCACAACCGGACGCGCGGCGGTGTTCTCTCTCCAGAATTCACTAGCAAACTCGCGCTACCGTTGGGCCGTTCTTTACGGCCGGCGCGGATGGTTGCAAAAAGCGAAGGTGCTCATAAAGCCTTTCCAGCTTCATACCCGAGGTGTCAGCCGACGGCTGGGCACTCTTCTCCCGTTTTCCCGGCAAGATCTAAGCAAGGAGTTTCTAGTTATGTTCAAGGCCTGTGTGATGACGCTAGTTTTTGTTTTTGGAATTGTGGCCGCTGTGGCGCAGGCGCCGGTTTACGTTCCGGGCACGCCGTCGCCCACTCCCGATCCAAGCGCCGTCCAGAAGCCCGCCGACTCATTGCCGCCAGCTTCGACTCCGCCGACGCTGCAGAATACCGACGGGACCGGCGGGACCAAGCCCCCGACGCTCAAAAGCTTCGACGCGAATATTTCAACCGCCACGCCGCAGTCCTCGGGAACGCCTTCGGCAAAGCCGTCGCCGACGCCTGACGACGAGATAATAAAGGTAGAGACAAATCTGATCACTACACCGGTTTCGGTGCTCGACCGCAACGGAAGATTCATCGCCGGA